>DASZIL010000015.1:0-1939 GCA_035949255.1 Beijerinckiaceae bacterium
CGTCGCCGCCATCTTCGTGCCGATCGTGCTCGCCCTCGCCTTCGCGAGCTTTCTCGCCTGGTGGCTCGTCGTCGGCGATTTCGCCTCAGGCATCATCGCCGCGGTTTCGGTGATGGTGATCGCCTGCCCCTGCGCGCTCGGACTCGCGACGCCGACCGCCTTGATGGTCGGCACGGGCGTCGCCGCGAAGGCGGGCATCTTGATTCGTGACGCCGAGGCGCTGGAGCAGGCGCGTGCCATCGACACGGTCGTGCTCGACAAGACGGGAACGCTCACCGAAGGAAAGCCGGAGGTGGCGGAGGTGGTGCCGCACGGCATCGACGAACGCGAATTGCTGGCGCTTGTCGCCGCCGCGCAAGGCGGCAGCGAGCATCCTCTGGCACGTGCCGTGCTGGCGAAGGTTGACGGCATCGAGAGCCCTCCCATCGAGCGTTTGCCCTTGGAGGAATTCCGCGCCCGCGCGGGCCTCGGCGTGCTCGCGCGCGTCGGCGGCCGGGAGATCGCGGTGGGCAACCGCAAGCTCATGCAAGAGCAAGGGGTGGCGATCGGCCCTTTGGCGGAGGCGGCCGAGACGCTCGAAACCAGGGGTCGCACCGTCATCTGGGCCGCGGCGCTTGGCGCCGAGCCGCGCCTCGTCGGCATCATGGCGCTCGCCGACCGCGTGAAGCCATCGGCGGTAGCGGCGGTCCGCCGCCTGCACGAAAGCGGGATCGCGACGATCTTGATGACCGGCGACAACGAGCGGACCGCGAATGCCGTGGCGGCAACGCTCGGCATCGAGCGCGTCATGGCCGGCATGCTGCCCGCCGACAAGGCGGGCGAGGTCGAGCGGCTGAAGGCGCAAGGCAAGCACGTCGCGATGGTGGGAGACGGCGTGAACGACGCGCCCGCCTTGGCGGCAGCCGATGTCGGCATCGCCATGGGCTCGGGCGCCGATGTGGCGATCGAGACGGCGGGCATCGCGCTCATGCGCGGCGACCCGATGCTGATCGCCGACGCCATCGCCGTCGCCCGTGCCACTTACGCGAAGATCCGCCAGGGACTTTTCTGGGCCTTCATCTACAATCTCATCGGCCTGCCGCTCGCCGCCTCAGGCCTCATGAGCCCGATGCTCGCCGGCGCCGCCATGGCGCTTTCCTCGGTGAGCGTCGTCTCGAATGCGCTGCTGTTGCGCCAATGGGCGCCGGCAAGCGAGAAGAGGAGCCGCCGTCATGATGTTGCAAGGGATGAAGCCGCAAGGGTTGCTGAGCATCGGTGAAGCCGCCGCTCATTCGGGCGTGCCGGCGAAGACGATCCGCTTCTACGAAGAAGCCGGCATCATCAAGCCGGCGCAACGCGGCGAGAACGGCTATCGGGTCTATAGCGAGGCCGATGTGCAGACCTTGCACTTCATCCATCGCTCGCGCGCGCTCGGCTTCCGGCTGAAGGATGTGGCCGAGCTTCTCGAGCTCTACCGCAACCGCAAGCGCGCGAGCCGGGAAGTGAAGAAGCTCGCGCTCGAGCACGTCGCCGAGCTCGACCGCAAGATCGCCGAGATGACGAATGTGCGAAACACCATCGCGGCGCTCGCGGAAAAATGCCACGGCAACCATCGGCCGGAGTGCCCGATCCTCGAAGAGCTCGGCTCGATGACGCAGTAGGGATAGTGAAGGGTGAAGGGTGAAGAGTGAGGAGTGAAGGGTGAATCCTAACCACTCACCCACTGCCTGCGGCAAGCTCGACTTGACCACTCTTGCGGTGCGGCGTACGCGTTGGCCAATCTGGAAGGGTGGCCGAGCGGTTGAAGGCAGCGGTCTTGAAAACCGCCAGAGGTTCACGCCTCTCGTGGGTTCGAATCCCACCCCTTCCGCCAATCACCACGCGTAAGTATTTGTGGTCTTTTACTAATCGCAAGTCGCATTCTAGATAATCCCAACATTAGCCCCTTCATCGCGCTCTC
>DASZIL010000016.1:0-9429 GCA_035949255.1 Beijerinckiaceae bacterium
GACGCCGATGCTGCCGCCGAGATTGCGCGCCACATTGATGAGGGCGGAGGCCTGGCTCGATTTCTCGGGCGGAAGCCCGACATAGGAGTAGCTGGTGATCGTCAGGATCAACACCGGGATGGCCACCATCTGAAAGACGCGGGCAAGGGCGAACCAGCCGAAACTTACGTCAGGCGTGAGCGAGGTGAAGTGGTACGTCGCGACCGCGATCGTGACCATCGCGCCCGCCATCAGATATCGTGGCTGGACGAAGCCGCTCATGCGACCGGCGATCGCCATCGTCACGAGCGCCGCGAAGCCGCCCGGCATGAGCGCAAGTCCCGCGAGCATCGCCGTGTAACCGTAGTTCTCCTGCAGAAGTTGCGGCATGAATTGCGTCGTGCTGAACAAAATCACGCCGACGCTCAGCATCACGAACCAGGACGTGCCGAACTGACGATGCGCGATCAGGCGAATGTCGACGATCGGCTCCGTACGCGTGAGCTCCCAGGGGACAAACAAGAGGAAGGCGAGCGCCGAAATGCTCGCGCTGGCGATGATCGAGGTCGAGCTGAACCAATCGTCCTCTTGCCCCTTGTCGAGCACGATCTCGAGACAGCCGAGCCAAAGCGCGACAAGCACGAAGCCGATCCAGTCGATCTTGAGCCCGCCTCGCCAGTGTTCGGCGCGCTCGCGGCGCAGAATTTCGGGCTCATCGACGAAGAAGCTGACAAGCGCCAGCGAAAGCAGGCCCATCGGCACGTTGATGAAGAAGATCCAATGCCAGGAGATGTTGTCGGTGATCGCGCCGCCGATCGTCGGCCCGAGCGCCGGCGCGACGATCACGGTCACGCCGTAGAGCGCGAAGGCTTGCGCTCGCTTCGAGGGCGGAAAAGTGTCGGCGAGCATCGATTGCTCGCTCGGCGCGAGGCCACCCCCGCCGATCCCTTGAAAGACGCGCGCCATGATCAGCGAGGTGAGATTGGGGGATAGGCCGCAGGCAAGCGAGCTCGCTGTGAAACGCGCTGCACGACCTTGACGTAATTGCCGGTGGCGTTCTCGGCATGCAGGTGAAGATCGTCTTCGACAGGCCACCCGAGCTGCGCCTGCGCCTGCTTGAGCTGGCCTTCACCGGTCCGGCGTTCCGCGCGAAGGACGTTGATCTGCTTTTCAGCTTCCGAATGCGCCGCCTCGGCTGCGGCATAGGCGGACTGCTTCTGGCGAAGATCGCTCGCTGTCTGCTGTGCCTGCTGCACGGTGCCGGCGCCTTTCGCGACGAGATCCTGATAGCGCGCATTCTCTTGCTTCGAGAAGGTGAGTGCGGCTTCCGCCTGGCTTGCCTGCTTCGCGGTCTCTTCGATGCGCGCTTGCTGCTGCTCGAGCTGTGCATCGGTGTTGGCGATCGCTGCTTGCGCTACCTCGGCCTAGGCCTCGGCCTGGTCGACCGCGGCGCGATAATCGCGATCATCGATGCGCGCGAGAACCGCGCCCGGCTGGACAAGCTCATTGTCCGTGACCGGAACCGAGACAAACGCACCGGCCACTTGCGTGCTCACCGCCACGGGACGCCCGTCGATGAAGGCATCGTCGGTCGTTTCGTAATGACGCGCGCTGAGCCACCAGATGATGGCTCCCGCCACCGCCGCGATGGCCAGGATCGCGACCAGGCTTGCCGCAAGCTTGTGCCGGCGGATCAGGTCCTTGACGCCGCCTTCGCCCTCAGGCTCTGGCTTTTCCCAACCGCGCTGCTCGGAGGAACGCCGGTTCCGCTCCCAGCTTTCGACGACGCGCTCGCCCTTTGCGGCACCCCCGTCCCGGCCTTCCTCGTCGCGGTCGCGCAGCGGCTCCCCCCTCGAAAGCCGCGGGGCCTTGCGAGCTCGCCTCTTCCGCAGCCCTGCCGCGTGCATTCGCGTTGCCGGCATTTTCCGATTCCATAAGGGCCTTCACGCTTCACGCCACGTTCGTAAAATTCGATCGATCGGCGAAAGATCATACATTGAATCAATAAGATACCCTCAGCCGACGGGCGCCGGCACTGTCCCCGAAAGGCGAACCGACTGGCGTGCCATTGGTTCCCCGAAAGAATGCCGCTCCCGGCCGACAGGAAGCCCGCGCTTTCGCCACATTGGGCGTGCAACGCTTCCTTAATTGTATTTTGGTGATTCGGAGGCAGAGCGGAGCTTCATCTCATGGCTAATTTCCAGTCGAATTCAGGAAATGACGGTGCCAATACCATCGCTGCACTTGGCCTCCGCTGGGCAGCTTTGCGCGGAATGCTCGGCTCTCCTCTCATCAATGCGGAAGATCAGAAGCCGTTACGTGACGAATTGCTTCAGGAACTTCAATCAATCGGTCAGGCGATGTCGGATATCGCCGCGCGCAACAGCGTCGAGCTCTGCGCCAAGATCGATGTCGTCAGCGAAGAGTTGAAAAAAATCGCGGGCGAGGACGATGATCCGGCCCAAAACCTGCTCACCAGCATTCGCAAGGACGTGATGGCCTTGACACCCCGTGCCGTCTCAGAGAGATCGAGCGTGCAGCTCGTTCGCGGCCACGTCCCTCATCGCGGCGTGGAAGCCGCGTCATCCGCGGAAGCGGTGCGTGTCGGGGAGGCGGCGAAGGGCCCGTGAGGGGATAGCCCTGAGGGGATGGGGTAGCGTCGCCGGCACCACGGGCCGGGCGTTCGAGGAGCGAAAAAGCATCATGGTCATTCGTTCTCATGGCAGCAAGCGCGGCCTCAGGGCCGCTCTTCTTTTCGCCCTTGGCGTGGCGCTTCAGGCTTGCGTCGCGGCGCGGCCCGCCCCGGCCCCGGTGGTCGATCTGAAGGCGCGTTCGGATGAGGCTCAGGCCGCTTGTCGCGCGAAGCCTCTCGTGAACTATGTGGCGCGCGCGAAGTGCCTGAACGACGCGGCGATGATCGCGGCGCCGACGGTCGAAAATCCGGATCTCTTCCGTCGTGCCTTGAACGCGCGCATCGAGATCGCGACGCGGGTCGACAAGAAGGAGATCACGCCAGAGGAAGGCGCGAGCCAATATGCCGATATCCAGGCGCGCCTCACTGAGGAAGGCAAAGCGCGGCTCGCGAATGGAGAGTAGGCAGCCCGATCAAGGCTCGGGGCGGGATTCCTCCTTCGGCTCCTCATCCAACCGGACGATGATGCCTTGAAGCTCGCGCTTGGGCGCCCTGTAGCGAGCCATGATCTTGGGATCATGGCCCGGAATGATGTGTGAGGGCGAGGGCGCGAGCTCGCGCAGGCGGCGGTAGCCGTCGAAGACGTCGCCCACATGATAAACGATCGGGAACACCCGCCCCTCTTCCTTGTTCGCGTAGTAATGGCTCGCATCCGAAGCGAGCACCATCCAGCCGCGCCGTGTGAAGACGCGCACCACTTGCAGGCCCGCCGAATGTCCGCCGACCGGGTGGAGGGTGAGGCCCGGAGCCAGTTCCGCGACCGTGTCATGGAAAACTACGCGGCCGCGATACACCTCGCGGACGAGGCCGACCACATTTTCGACGTCGAAGGCGCCATTCATGGCCGGATGGCTCATGTGACGACCCGTGGCATAGGCCATTTCACGGTCTTGAAGGTGGAAGGTCGCGGCGGGAAAGCGGTTGAAATTGCCGATGTGATCGTAATGCATATGCGTGATGATCACATCCTTGATGCTCCCGGCGTCGAGGCCGAGGAGCTTCAGGCTCTCGGCCGGGCAGCGCAGAAAATTCCGGCCTCGGCGCGCGGCGGTCTCGGCGTCGAAGCCGGTGTCGATGACGAAACTTTGCTTCTTGCCGATGGCGACCCAGACGAAATAATCCATCCCGATCGGGCCGGCATGCGGGTCGCCGCCGATGAAGACCTCATCGGCGCGCCGCTCCATGGTGGCATAGCGGATGGCGTAGATTTCGAACGGCTCGGGCGAGCTCACGGCCCGCCTCCAAGCGCGGCCTTGCCGCGGCCCTGCCGCGTCGAGCCCGTCTCGGTGCCCTCCTCGAGGAGCTTGATGATGGCGGTGTGGTCTTGTGACCCGCCGAGCTTGCTTTCGGCCTCGCTCCACAGCTCGGTGCACAGCCTCGTCAAGGGCGAAGCCTGACCGGTCGCGGCAGCGAGATCGGCCGCGACCCGCAAATCCTTCGCCATGAGGCCTAGCGAGAAACCGGAGGCGAAGCTCCTCGACAAGATGTGCTGCTTGAACTTGTTCTCCGTGCTGTTGTTGCGGCCCGTCGAGGCGTTGAGGATGTCGACGATGCGCTCGGGCGAAAGGCCGAAGCGCTCACCGATGAGCAAGGCCTCTGACGCGATCCAAAGCCCGCCTGCCGAAACCAGATTGTTGAGCGCCTTCATGGCGTGGCCGGTTCCCAGGGATCCGGTGAGGAAAACGTTTTTCGCCATGGATTCGAGGACAGGCCGAACTCGGGCGATCACGGCGTCTTCGCCTCCGACCATCGTCGAAAGCGAGCCGTCCCGCGCGCGCGGCACGCCGCCCGAGACCGGAGCGTCGACGAGATCGATCCGCTTCGCAAGGAGGGCCGCGCCGAGCTCACGGGTCCCGACGGGATCGGAAGAGCTCATGTCGACGACGACGCTTCCCGGTGAAAGATTGTCGACGAGGCCGTCTCGCCCGAGAGCGACCTCGCGCACCGCCTTTCCGTCGGGAAGCATGGTGATGACGGCCGAGGCGGCGCCGGCAAGCGCGGCAAGAGACGGCGCGACCGTTCCGCCGCGTTCCGCCGCGAAACTCTTCGCCACCGACACGTCCTTATCGAGAAGGTGAAGCTCGTATCCGACCCCGGCCAATCTTGCCGCCATGGGGCGACCCATGTTGCCAAGCCCGATGAAGCCGATCTTCGCCGGCGGCACGAGCGTCGTCATTTTTTCACCGGCTCGAGCTGCGCGAAGACCTCGCGCGCGCTGCGAAAGCTGTCGACGGCCGCGGGCACGCCGCAATAGACCGCGGTTTGCAGAAGCACCTCGCCGATCTCGGCCTTGGTCAAGCCGTTGTTGAGCGCGCCCTTGATGTGAAGCTTCAACTCGTGAGGGCGGTTGAGCGCCGTGAGCATGGCGAGATTGATGATGCTGCGCGTCTTGCGGTCGAGCCCCGGCCGGTCCCACACGGCGCCCCAGCAATACTCCGTCACCAGCTCCTGCAAGGATCGCGAGAAATCATCCGCCGACGCGATGGCGTTGTCGACATATTCGGCACCCAGGACCTCGCGCCGGTTCTTGAGGCCCTTCTCATAGGTTTTGTTTGGCAAGATTGTCTTCCTTCTTCATGATCAACTCAAACGATGGGGTGCGAGCATGGCGCGGAGCGAGCCTTGCGCGCGCGTAAGCCAAGCTTTTTTGCCACGGCCTCGCGCGCGCGCTCGCGCAGCCCGCAACGATGTGCGCAATTCGCGAAAATAGCGGGTGGGCTCTTCCTCGATCGTATGGCGCGCCGTCCCGGGGTAGTAGCGCTTCACCCATTGCGCCTTGCGCTGGATGGCGCTTTGCATTTCCTCCCGCGTCGGCAAGACGGCTTCGCCCGTCTCGACGGCGACGATCCATGGAGCCTGACGCTCATAAGCCTGGTTCGCGGCGCCGTTGAGATTGAGAAGCCCCATGAAATAGAGGCTCGGCCAATCGGGCAGCACGATCCGGTTGTAGAGATGAACGACATTGTCGCGCACGGAGAGGATCTCCGGGGAGAGAAAGGGGAAATCGATGCGATAGCCGGTGGCGGCGATGAGCGTGTCGAACTCATCGTGCGTCCCATCGGTGAAATGGATCACCCTCCCATCGATATGCGCGATGTCGTGCTTCACCTCCACGCGTCGATAGGCGATGTGCTGCACGATGGTGGCGTTGCTCACCGCATGAGAGCGCCGCTGCAGCGGCTTGAATCCCAACCTCTCCATCGGCCCATGAATCACGCGGATGAGCGCCCGCGTCACGACGCGTCCGACCCACTCGGGAATGAGGGGATGGCTCAAGATCATGGTGACGTCGGTGAACGGAATGCCGAAGAGAAGCTTCGGCGCGATGCGCACGCCAGAGCGCGCCACGACCACGGTTCGCGGCGTCACCGTCGCGAGATCGCTCGCGATGTCGCAAGCGCTGTTGCCGATGCCGATGATGCAGACGCGCTTGCCGACGAAAGGCTCCGGCTCCTTATAGTCATGTGAATGCAGATAGTCTCCAGCGAAGCCGCGCAGCCGTTCGACATGAAGCGGCTTGCTCAAATGGCCGCTGGCGACGACGACCGCATCGAAAATGCCGCCATTCGCCTTGTCGGTCTCGACCTTCCATCGGCTGCGTCCGCTGCCGCCCCCCTCGACAGGCCACACGGCGGTCACACGCGAGCCGAAGCGGATGAGGGGGCGAAGCCCGAATTGCTCGACGAAGCGCGTGACATAGGCGTGCATGTCGCGATGGCTCGGGAAAGGCTGCGTGCCTTCGGGGAATTTGAAATCCCTGAAGTTCGTGAGCTTCTTCGCCGTGTTGATGTGAAGCGTTTTATAGGCCGAGGAGAGGCCGTTGTCGTTGTTGAAGCACCAAAGGCCGCCCACTTGCGTGCCGATCTCATAGACCGTCACGTCAAAGCCAGCCTCCTTGAAATATCGCGCCGCGCAAAGGCCTGAGGCTCCCGCCCCGATGATCGCGACGCTCTTCGAGGGACTTCGCGACACGCCGCTTTTCAACTCATCCATCTTCAGCAAAACCCGGTGGCGGCCGGACCTTAGGATGAGCAAGGCTGCTTTCGCAAATGGCCGGGGCGCGAAGAGGCATCACGCTTGTTTGACCGTCGATGGGATTGTCTTGTCGTTCACCGGAATTATTCTGCGCCCGCAGTTGGTGATTCACGCCGTTTTCGCGGCGGCTTGCCGTTGATCGATCGAGGCGGCGAGCGGATCGGGAAAGGAGAGGAAATGAGGTGTTTGGCGGCAATGGCATTGTGCCTGATCCTTTGCGGATGCGGCACGAGCAACGACAAGCTGGTGGGGCTCGAGGTTCGCCAACTTTCGCCGGCCGAGCAGGACGCTTTGCGCCGCTCCTTGTCGCAGGCGCTCAAGGAGCCGGACGCGGCGCAATTCAAATGGATGCCGGTCCTCGTCGGCCCGAGCGGCAGGCCGACGAATTATTGCGGCCTCATCAACGGGAAAACCAGCACCGGCACCCTCTCGGGCTTCCGCAAATTCGCGGCCGCCATCGCGCAGAATTCGAGCGGCGCCTTCGATCACGGCACGATCCAGCACGTCGAGGGCGCCCCCGCCATCTTCGAGGCCTCCGCGGGAATCGGTGATCAATCGGCCGCCGGCAACACCGTGGAGCTGTGCAAATCCTGGGGCTATGTGGAATTCGACCAGGCGAGGTGAGGGGCCTGAGGACCAAACCTGAAGGGGCCGGACCACATTTCATTTCGACGCGACCTCGTCGCGAGCCGCTTCATGCGTCGAAGCATTCCGCAGCGATCCGACGGCGCGCGCTCGTAGCCACATATCGCTCGCTGACTTGCTTGCCTTCGAATATCTCGATTATCCTCTCGACCTTGGTGCATGCGGCGAGATATCGGCATCGCGCCGCGCGCAAGCATCGGATGACCTCGAGAGGGTGGAACATGGCGACGAAGCGGGCGAGCGGAAAGGCAAAGTCCAAATCCAGGTCGCGAGCGAGAAAGCCGTCCGTGAGGAAGCGCAAGGGCCTCCTCGAGCGGCTCGCCGAAGGGCCGGTGATTTGCGCCGAAGGCTATCTGTTCGAGTTCGAGCGGCGCGGCTATCTGCAGGCCGGCGCCTTCGTGCCCGAGGTGGTGCTCGAGCATCCCGACCTCGTCGAGAGCTTGCACCGCGACTTCGTGCATGCCGGCTCGGACGTGGTCGAGGCCTTCACCTATTACGCCCATCGCGAGAAGCTCAAGATCGTCGGTCGGGAGAAGGATCTCGAGCGCATCAATCGCCAAGCCTTGCGCATCGCCAAGAAGGTGGCACGCGATACCGGCGCGCTTCTTGCCGGCAACATCTGCAACACGAATATCTACGACCCCGGCGATGCGGCGACGCAGAGGGCGGCGCGGCGCATGTTCGAGGAACAGATCGGCTGGGCGGTCGATGCCGGGGTCGATTTCGTCGTCGGCGAGACCTTCAGCTACGCGGCCGAGGCGGAACTCGCCGCGAAGGCGATCAAGAAGGCCGGATTGCCCGCGGTCGTCACCATGGCGGTGCACAAGGAACCGATCTCGCGCGAGAACCTCGCCCTCGGCGAAGTGGCCAGGCGCCTCGAGGCCGCGGGCGCCGATGTGGTCGGCTTCAACTGTATCCGCGGCCCTTGGACCATGCTGCCGCTACTCGCCGAAGTCCGCGCGGCCGTGAAATGCCATGTGGCGGCGCTTCCCGTGCCGTACCGCACGACGGCCGGGGAACCGACCTTTCAATCGCTCACCGATTCCCACTGGCACGACTTTCCCGAAGGGCGGCCGTTTCCGACCTCGCTTGATCCCTTCGTCTGCAATCGACACGAAATCGGTGAATTCGCCAAGAAGGCCCATGCGCTCGGCGTGCACTATCTCGGCGTTTGCTGCGGCGCGGGGCCTCATCACATCCGCGCCATGGCGGAGGCTCTCGGCCGCCACCCGCCGGCGAGCCGCTACTCGCCCGACATGTCGAAACACGCCTTTTTCGGGAGCAACAAGCGGCTGAAGGAACATAACATCGCTTATGCGGGAAGGCTTTAAGCGAGGAGCTCGATGGTGTTGGCGCACCATCGCCGGGTGGGAGAATGATTTAGCGCTTGCATATTCGATGGCGCCGCAACACCATTGATCTGGCTGGGCCTCGTGTTTAACATCGTTTCGGCCGAAGCGGTCGGGGCGGCTCGATGCGGGGCCGCGCGGCAGCGTGCGTCGGTGTGGAACGAGTTCGATCGGAGCCGAAGGACGACCGAGGGATTGAATTGGCGCCGCCACATCCCCGCGGGAGTGTGCATCTGCACGAGATAACAACGGCGGCAAAGCCATCAGGAGGAGGCGCGAGCCATGCGGACTTACAAAGCGCTACTGACTTGGGGGGTTGTCGCGTTAGGCGTTGTGACAGGCCTCGCCACAGCCGCCCGGGCTGAGGAGACGAAGGGGCCGGTCACCGATGCCTTGGGCGTCATCGTGATCCCGAAGGGTGCGCCTATCCAACTCGGGAGCTACTACGTGCTATCGGGAGCCGATAGCGCGCTCGGCATCGACCAGAAGCGGGCGGTCGAGATCGCCATCAAGGACAAGGGCGGCATGCTGGTCGGTCATCCGATCAAGATCGACTTCGAGGATTCCCTCTGCAATGCCGAGGGCGGTCAGACCGCGGCGACGAAGCTGGCGGCCATTCCGAACCTCGTTATCGTCATCGGGCCTGCCTGCTCGAGCGAAGCCACACCGGGTGCTCCGATTCTTTGGAAGGCGGGTATTTCCGACATCGGCACATCGCCGACGGCGCCC
>DASZIL010000017.1:0-22366 GCA_035949255.1 Beijerinckiaceae bacterium
TAGGATAAATTCCGCCGCTCGCCCATCTCGCGAGGCCCGATGAGCTCCAGCGATCCGCTCCTGCAACCCTATCAGCTCAAGCACCTCCGGCTGCGCAATCGCTTCATGTCGACGGCGCATGAGCCCGCCTACACCGAGGACGGGCTGCCCAAGGAGCGCTATCGCCTCTATCACGCCGAGAAGGCGAAGGGCGGGATCGCGCTCACCATGTTCGGGGGCTCCTCGGTGGTGGCGCCCGACAGTCCGCAGGCCTTCGGCAACATCACGCTTTACAAGGACGAGGTGGTGCCGTGGCTGCGCGAGCTCGCCGACGCCGTCCACGAGCACGGCGCCGCCGTGATGATCCAGATCACGCATCTGGGCCGCCGCACCTCCTGGAGCAAGGGCGATTGGCTCCCCGTGGTGGCGCCGAGCCCGATCCGCGAGCCCGCGCATCGCGCGTTTCCGAAATCCGCCGAGGATTGGGACATCGCGCGCATCGTGGGCCAATACGCGGTCGCGGCCGAGCGCTGCAAGGTGGCGGGGCTCGACGGCCTGGAGATCGAGTGCTACGGCCACCTTGCCGATCAGTTCTGGTCGCCTGCCACCAACAAGCGCGAGGACGAATACGGCGGCTCGCTGGAGAACCGCCTGCGCTTCACCATGGAGGTGCTGCAGGCGATCCGGTGCAGCGTCGGTGCCGGCTTCCTGGTGGGCGTGCGCATGGTCTGCGACGAGGATTGGGAGAAGGGCCTCACGCGCCAGGAAGGCGTCGAGATCGCCCGGCGGCTGGTGGCGAGCGGCCGCATCGACTTCCTTAACGTGATCCGCGGCCACATCGAGACCGACGAGGCGCTCTCGCACGTGATCCCCGGCATGGGCGCGCGCTCGGCGCCGCATCTCGATTTCGCCGGCGAGGTGAGGAGCGAAGCGCGGCTTCCCGTGTTTCATGCCGCGCGCATCCAGGATGTCGCGACGGCGCGCCACGCGATCGTGAGCGGCAAGCTCGACATGGTCGGCATGACGCGCGCCCATATCGCCGACCCGCATATCGCGCTCAAGGTCGCGGAAGGGCGCGAGGATGAAATCCGCCCTTGCGTCGGCATGGGCTATTGCATCGATCGGATCTATTTCGGCGGCGAGGCCTTGTGCATCCACAACGCCGCCACGGGGCGCGAGGCCACGATGCCGCATGTGGTTTCGCCCTCCTCGGGGCCACGCAAGAAGGTCGTGGTCGTCGGCGCCGGGCCCGCGGGGCTCGAGGCGGCGCGCGTCGCGGGCGCGCGCGGGCATCGCGTCGTGGTGTTCGAGGCGGGGAGCGAAGCGGGTGGCCAGGTGCGCCTGACGGCGCAGCTCAAGCGCCGGCGCGAGATCATGGGCATCGTCGATTGGCGGCTCGACCAATGCGCCAAGCACGATGTCGAATTGCGCTTCAACCTCTATGCCGACGAAACCGCGGTCCTGGCGGAAGAGCCGGACATCGTGGTCGTCGCGACGGGCGGCATCCCGAACACCTCCTTTCTGGACGCTGGCGAGGAGCTCGTGACGACGAGCTGGGACATCCTCTCGGGCAGTGCGAAGCCCGCCGAGAGCGCGCTTCTCTATGACGACAATGGCGCACATCCCGGCATGACGGCCGCCGAGTTCATGGTCGGCGCGGGCTCGAAACTGGAGATTATTACGCCCGAACGCGTGCTCGCGCCGGAGGTGGGCGGCACGAACTACCCCGCCTATTTCAAGGCCATTTCGGCCGCCGACGCGAAGATCACCTTGAACCTTCGCCTCGAGCGCGTGACGCGCGAGGGCAACAAGCTCGTCGCCCATCTTTTCAATGATTACAGCCGCCGCGCGGAGGAACGCCGCACCGAGCAGATCGTGATCGAGCACGGCACCTTGCCGAATGACGAAGTGTATTTCGCGTTGAAGCCCCTCTCGCGCAATCTCGGCGAGATCGACCACGCGGCGCTGATCGCGAACCGCCCGCAGGAGCTTTTGCAAAACCCCGAAGCACGCTTCGCGCTCTATCGCATCGGCGATGCCGTCTCCTCCCGCAACATCCATGCGGCGGTTTACGACGGATTGCGCCTCGCCAAGGATTTTTGAGGCGCGCTTCCGCCGTGGCACGCAAATGCGAGGCTGGCTCGAAGCCGACTGCCTCATAAGAACAGCGTCATGAGCCGCGTTGCAGCGCCCTGAGAAAAATGCCTGCCCCTGTCATCATCGATACCGATCCCGGACTCGACGATGCGCTCGCGCTTTTCCTCGCCTGCGCCTCGCCCGAGCTCGACGTCATCGGCGTCATCACCGTGGCGGGCAATATCGGGCTCTCGCGCACGACGACAAATGCGCTGAAGCTCCTCCACCATCTCGGCCGAGACGACATCCCCGTGATCGCCGGTTGCGCCGGGGCGCTTCGGCGCGGGTCGATCGAGGCGGCCTCTATCCATGGCGAGGATGGTCTCGGCGGCGCCGATCTGCCCTTGCCGACACGGCGGCCCCTTGCGGTCGATGCCACCTCATGGCTCGCCGATGAGCTCCTCCGTCGGCCGACCCATTCGTTGCGCATCCTCGCGCTCGGGCCGCTCACGAATCTTGCGCGTCTCGTGGAGAGAAGTCCCGACGCCGCGAGGCGGCTTGCCGGCATCATCGCCATGGGAGGCGCGGTCCGTGAAGACGGCAATGTCACGAAATTCGCCGAGTTCAATATCGCGGCCGACCCCGAGGCCGCGGCCATCGTGCTAGGCGCCGGCGTTCCGGTCACGCTCGTCCCGCTCGACGTGACCCGCAAGGTGCTCGCCGACCGCGTCTGGAACGCGACACTCTTGGCGAAGGGCGGCAAGATCGCCCGCACCGCGCACGCCCTGATCGAAGCCTATCTCTCGAACCTCGCCGAGCGGCTTTCGGCCAAAAGCGCGACACCCAAAAGCGCGCCGCTGAAGGGCGCGCCGCCGCGGCGCGCGACGAGGTTTCCGATGCACGATCCTTGCGTCATTCTGCGCGTCATCGATCCGAGCCTTTTTGGCGCCGAGACTCTCGCGCTTCGCGTCGTCGTGGACGGATCCGAGCGCGACGGCGCAACCCTGATCGACCCCGGCGCCGGGAAGCTCGTCGAGGTACTGACGCAGGTCGACGGTGATCGCGCGCTTGCGCTCATTCTGGAGAGGTTGGCCGCGCTTCCTTGACCGGCGAAGCACGCGACCGAGGTGGCGCATGATGGCAAGGCAAGCTCACCGCCGTGCCGCGACTTATTGCGGCGGGCGCCGAGCCGTGGCGTGAGCGAAGGCGCGCCACGAGCTTACCTCATTATTCGCATCGGCTTATCGCGGTGAACGTGTCATGCGCCGCGTGGAGACTGGGCGTGGTGCTCGGATGATCGGTTTGCCGGTGCGATCCAATCGAAGCGCTTTGCCCGCCCGACCCGTTTCGCATGATCCCAGACCTCGACGGCCGGATAATCCCTGTGGCGCAGCGCGGCCCGCGCGCTTCTGAGCGCGGCGCTGTCATCGGCGCATTCCACATCCTCGCCAACCGCGATGCGATTGGCCTCATCGACGAAATACATTTGATAAAGGGTCATTGTGATGACCTCCTCCAGATGGTGCGCGGTCGCGGCGGACCGAAGGCCTGTCGGAGTCTCTCATTTGCCGGTGTGATCCCCCGTCTTCGTGCTCGGGGACCGCGCTTTCGTTTCGCTCACATCATGGCGATCGAATGCGTCGATCGAGTGACAAGCGCTGCGTCAAATCGACAGGGGAGAGGAGCCCTTCACGAGAAATCCGTGCCTGCCGCAAAATGAAACGAAAAAAGGCTGGAATTCAGCGTGTTCCGTGGGTCGGGCGTATTGCCCGATCGCAACCTGCCCGTTATAGAACGCGCAGCCTTGGCGCGTTTGCCCCCCACTTGCGCCGAGGCCGGCCCTCGCAACGGTTCGCCCTTGCGAGGGCTCATTTATTTTAAGCCGGCTGAACCTCGTTTTGTGAGGCGAAGATCAAGGCCTCGGGGCCCGGCTCCCGCCTTTGAGATGGGTGGAAAACACCCGATCCCAGAAGTCGGTGATAATGCCGTAATTGCCGGGTCTTACGTGGTAATGATGCGCCATGTGGCGGATGCGCGCGCCATAAAGCAGGCTTCCCGGTTTCGGCGCCACATGATGGGAAGCGTGATGCACCAGCATGTAAAGCACATAGCCGATTAGCGTGCCGCTGCCGAAGCCGCTCGCGATGACGAAGCCGAGCACGAGAAGGGGCGCGAAGAACAGCGCGAGAAGCACGATGATGGCTAAGAAGGACGGAGCGCCGATGAGCCCGTCCGGATCGGCGTGATGGGCGTCGTGAAATTTCTCGAAGAACGGCACGCGGTGGTAGAGCCAGCGATGCACCGCATATTCGATGAGGGTCCAGGTACCCAGGCCGGCGAGAAGGGCGAGAAGCCAGGGTAGGGCCTCATGGCCTCCCCGCGCGAGCGCCATGGCGGCGAGCACGAGGATGGCGAGGGGCGCCGCGACGAAATCGCCGAAATAGAGCGCTTTGCTCAGTTTCATGCGTGGCTCAGCCTTCTCCCGGGCGAAGCGGAAAGACGCGCCGCCCGAATCATTCGCGCAGCCATGCCAGAAGATGCTTACAGCTTTGTGTCACGATCGTCATCGAGGGCGCGGATACGCGGGCCAAGCCCGCGTATGACGACAGGGTTGGCGCCTCACCGGCTACCCGCCTACCATTGCGCATGTTTCTCGGCGTCGTCGTTGAGATCGTAATAATCCGATTTGTCGGCGACGAAGATGTGTTTTGCAAGCCGCAAGCCCGTCGGCGTGTCGAGCGTGCCGGCCATGATGCCGAGATGGTCGCCGTTGATGGGCCGCCAGAAGAGGTTGCTTCCGCAGACGCAGCAAAATCCCCGCTCGGCGCTCTCCGAGGAACGGTACCAGCGAAGGCTGTCGTCGCTCTCGAACGCGATGTCCCCCAAGCCGCAATTCGTGGCGGTGACGAAATTGCCGCTGGTGCGCCGACATTGCGAGCAGTGGCAGGCGACGACGGGACGAAGCTCGCCGCGAACTTCGTAACGCACGCCGCCGCACAGGCATCCCCCTTTGTGGTTTTTCACCGCCATTTGCCGTTCTCCAGAGCCGAGGAAACAGAGCTCAATTTCGATCGTGCACGCCGAGCATCGTCATCTCATCTCACGGTGTGAGCAGAGCCTATCACAAATCAACGCGATCCGATGCCGCGCAAGCGGACCGATGTTGCAGCCCATCGCTAATGAGGCGCTATCTCGCTTGTCGCTGCAATACTCACGAACCGGAAAGCGGGTAATCAAGGGCAGCGAAAAAGTTATTTTGAGGGAGCCCATCGGCTATGCAATCCGCGGGAAGGTTGAAGATGAGCTCCAAGGGAGCTCCCTGATTCAAGGGCGGAGATTCGGATGCGGGTTCTCGGTTTGGCGATGTTGCTGTGCCTTTGCGCAGGCCCCGCAATGGCGCGTTCGGGGCACGCGTCCGGCGAGGGCCAACAATCGGGCAGCGAATCGCCGGAAGTCCAAGGTCAAAATTCGCCACGTCCCGACTGGTTAGACGTGAACGTGGTGAGTGGTGTCGAGGAACGCGTTTGCGAAGCATGCAGCTGGGGCTGGGGTAGGCCAGGAGACGTGCCATACGTCACAATGATCGAGAACCCTACTCACGGCACAATTGAGATAAGAGACGTGTCGGATGGTTCGCCCTGTGGCGACGGTCCCATGAAGGGCGTGTTTTACACATCAGAACCTGGATACAAAGGCCCGGATCGCGTCGGCTATCGGATAAATATCGGACGACGTAGTATTCTAAGCTTCACAAAGGATATCATGGTCAAATAGCTGGCTCGGCAAGGAAGGCGCGCGCCTACTCGCCGCCCCCCGCTTTAGCCCGCCTGCAGCACGCGCACCGGCTTGCCCGCGAGCCAGCCCTTCACATCCTCGAGCGCCTCGCCATAGGCGACGCGGTAATTATCCTGCGTCACATAGCCGAGATGCGGCGTCAGCACGACATTGTCGAGCTTGCGCAACGGGTGCTCGGCCGGCAACGGCTCCTCGTCATAGACATCGATCGCCGCGCCCGCGATGCGCCGCTCGGTGAGCGCCTGGATCAGGGCCTTCGTGTCGACGAGCGGCCCGCGCGAGGTGTTCACGAGATAGGCGCTCTTCTTCATCGCGGCGATCGAGGCGGCATCGACGATGCCGCGCGAGCGCTCGCTCAGCACCATATGGACAGTGACGACATCGGCGTTGGCGAAGAGCGCCTCTTTCTCGACGCGCTCGACGCCCGCTTTCGCGGCCCGTTCGACCGTGAGGTTCGGGCTCCAGGCGATGACCTCCATGTGCAGCGCCTGGCAAAGGCGTGCCACCTCGCTGCCGAGCTTGCCGAGCCCGACGACGCCGAGCTTGCGCCCGTTGAGGCTCATACCGAGCGTCCTTTGCCAGGCGCCTTCGCGCATCCCTTGATGCTCGTAAGGGATGTGGCGAGCGAGCGATAAAATGAGGCCCAAGGTCAGCTCGGCCGTCGGATGGGGGAGCATGCCGGTACCGCAAACGAGGACGCCGCGATCGACCGCCGCCTTCACATCGATCGAGGCGTTGCGCGTCCCGGTGGTGACGAGGAGCTTGAGCTTCGGCAGGCGCTCGAGCAGCGCCCGCGGGAAAGGGGTGCGCTCGCGCATGGCGATGAGGATCTCATAATCCTTGAGCTTCGCCGCGGCGGCGTCGATGCCGCGCAAAGGCGCGTTGAGCACATCGATCGCGACCTCGGGTTTCAGGCTTGCCCAATCCGCCATGGAGAGCGCGACATTTTGATAATCGTCGAGTATGGCGAGCCGCTTCATGCTATCGCACCGCTATCTGCGGCCTGGACGTTGACAGGCCATGGGTATGGGTTTGTATACCGACAATCATCAGCTGCGGAAAGCGGGCGAGCCTCGCCGGCGACGGCTGGTGAGACGGCGAGGCGGCTTTCGCGCCAGTTGGCACGACCAGGGAGACGAAAAAATGATCTCAGAGCCCTTTGGGGACAAGGCAAAACGGGCGGCCTTGAGCTTTGGCTCTTTCGCATCCGGCAAAAGGCTTCGCGACCTCGGCCTTGCGATGCTCGCTGCCGGGACTTTCCTTTTCGGCGCCGCCACGGGCGCTGAGGCCCAGCAGAAGCTCGTCATCTACTCGGCGAACGACTCGACACTCAACGATCTCGTCTTCGGCGCCTTCACCAAGGAGACGGGCATCCAGGTCGAGACCGTGTCGACGGGCTCGGGCGTCTTGATGAAGCGGATCCAGGCCGAGAAGGACAATCCGCAAGGCGACATCATCTGGGGTGTGAGCCGCTCGCTCCTGCAAACCAACAAGGCCTATTTCGCGCCCTATAAATCCTCGGAGATCTCGGCGATCCCTCCCGAATTCCTCGACCCCGACAATCTATGGACCGGCACCAATGTGCATCTCCTGGTGGTGACGCAGAACACCAAGCTCATCCCCGAAGGGCAGGGGCCGAAGACCTGGGCCGATCTTCTCGACCCGAAATACAAGGGCAAGATCTCCTTCACCGATCCGGCGAATTCGGGCTCCGCCTATACGAACGCGACGCTCCTCATCGATCATTGGGGCGGTGGCGACGCCGGTTGGGCGAAGCTCAGGGAGCTTTTCGCCAACACCAAGATTCTCAATCGCTCGACGCAGGTGTTTCAAGGTGTCGGCACCGGCGAATATGCGCTCGGCATCTCGCTCGAATACGCAGGCGACCTCTGGGCGAGCAATGGCGCACCGGTGAAGAACATCTATCCCGCGGACGGCACGCTCGCGCTGATGGAAGGCGTCGCCATCATCAAGGGCGATCGCAATCCGGAGGCCGCCAAGAAATTCGTCGATTACATCAACCGCAAGGACATTTGCGAGCTGATGCTCAAGGCGACTTTTCGCCGCCCGGCCCGCCAGGACCTGGACCTTTCCAAGCTGCCCGGCGGGATGCCGGCCTTGTCGAGCCTCAAGCTGCTCCCCTATGACGAGAGCGGCTGGACCGAAAAGCGCTCCGAGACCTTGGAGAAGCTCAAGGACCTCATCCAAGAAACTCGCTAAGAAACTCCCTAAGAAACTCGCTAAGCAACCCGCTGAACTTCAAGGCGGCCCCCTCTTGGCCAACATCACGCTTCATGGCGTGAATCGGTCCTTCGGCTCGGTTCGCGCCGTCCATGACATCTCGCTCACCATCGCGGATGGGGAGTTCTTCACGCTGCTTGGGCCATCGGGCTGCGGCAAGACCACGCTTTTGCGCATGGTCGCTGGTTTCGCCGAGCTCGAAACGGGCGAGATCCGCTTCGGCGACCGGCGGATCGACACGCTGCCGGCGCATCGACGCAACACCGGCATGGTGTTCCAGAATTACGCGATCTTCCCGAACCTCAAGGTCGGCGACAATGTCGCCTACGGCTTGCGCGCAAGGAAAGTCGCGGCGTCCAAGATCGCCGAGCGCGTGGCACGCGCGCTTCGGCTCGTGAAGCTCGCCGAGCACGGCGATCGCTGGCCCCATCAGCTCTCGGGCGGGCAGTTGCAGCGCGTTGCCATCGCCAGAGCCCTCGTCATCGAGCCCGAGGTGCTCTTGCTCGACGAGCCGCTCTCCAATCTCGATGCGCAATTGCGGGTCGAGATGCGCGGCGAGATCCGCCAGCTTCAACAATCGCTCGGCATCACCGCGATCTATGTGACGCATGATCAGGAAGAGGCGCTCGCCATTTCCGATCGCATCGCCGTGATGCGCCAAGGCCGCTTCGAGCAGATCGGCGCGCCCGACGAAATCTACCGCCGGCCGGCGACGCCCTTCGTCGCCGAGTTCATGGGCACGACCAATCTTTTGAAAGGTGCGGTCACGTCGCAAGGCGCGAGCATCAAGGTGGGCGAGACGGAATTCGCGGTGCCGGGCCTCGAGGCGTCTCAGGGCGCGACGCTCTCCTTCTCGTTGCGGCCCGAAGCCTTGCGCCCGCTCATCGACAATGAAGCGGCGCCTAAAGGATGGGCCGTGGTGTCAGCCAGGCTCACGCGGCTCGAATTTCTTGGTGCCCTCACGCGCATCGAAGCGAGCTTGAGCCATGGCGCTCCCTTGCGCGCCGCCTGGCTCGACCTTCCGCTCCATCGCTTGAAGCCGGGCGATGCCTTGCGTTTCGCCTATGATCCCGGCCGCGTCACGGTCTTTGCCTGAACGGCCGCGTCGCGCCTTGGCGGCACGTCGCGCGCTGGTTCTCGAGATGAGCAACCGAGCCTCATGACCATCCTTGTGGCCCCGCGCCAGCGCTTCCCGCTCCTGATCACCGTGCTGGGGCTGGCGCTCCTTTCCGTCTTCTTCCTCTACCCCTTGTCGCGCATCTTCGGCGCGAGCTTCGTCGACCCGAAGGGCGCGCATTTCACCCTTGCGAATTACGCCAAGATCCTCGGCAGCGCCTTCTATCAGCAAAGCGTCGCGAACAGCCTCGGGATAGGGGCGCTTGCGACCCTGTTCACGGTGCTTCTCGCCGTGCCGCTCGCCTTCGCGCTCGCGCGCTTGCCGATCGCCGGCAAATCGGCGCTTCTCACCCTCGTCGTTCTGCCGCTGGTGCTGCCGAGTTTCGTCAGCGCCTATGCGCTCTTGCTGATGCTAGGGCGCGCGGGCTTCGCGACGCAAGCCTTGCGCGATCTCGGCATCCCCTTCGGCTCGATCTATGGCGCTCCCGGCATCGTCGCGGTCTATGCGCTCACGCTCTACCCCTATGTGCTCTTGCCGACGGTCGCCGGCCTCAAGGCAATCGACGTCTCGGTCGAGGAGGCGAGTCGCAATCTCGGCGCTTCTCGCTGGCGCGGCTTTTGGACCGTGACCCTGCCGATCGTCATCCCCTCGGTGCTCTCGGGCGCGCTCCTCGTCTTCATCGAGACGCTGGAGAATTTCGGCGTGCCGATCGTGCTCGCCGAGGACAAACCCATCCTTTCCGTCGAAGCCTTCAAGCTTTTCGTCGGCGAGACCGATCAGAACCCTTCATCGGCGGGCGTGCTCGGCGTGCTGCTCATCGTCTCGACGGCGCTCGTGCTTCTCGTCCAGCGCCGCTATCTCGCGCGCCGCCGCTTCGCCACCGGCGCAAGGCGAAGCCCTCCGCTCATCACGACCGGATCGGGGCTTCGGGTGCTCGCGAGCGCCGCATGCTGGGCCGTGGTCCTCTTGTCGCTTTTGCCGTTCTTCGCAGTCGTCGTGCTTTCCTTCATGAAGTTCCGCGGCCCCGTGCTGCAGGGAGGCTTCAGCCTCGATAATTTCGCCGATCTTCTCGGCCGCTCGGCCCGCCCGCTCGAGAATACCTTGATGCTTTCGGGGCTCGCGGCCGTCATTGCCGCGCTGATCGGCGTGCCGATCGGATATGCCATCACCCGCTTTCGCTCCGCCTTCACGAATGTCCTCGAGATCGTCTCGACCATGCCCTTCGCGGTTGCGGGAACGGTGCTTGGCATCGGCTTGATCATCTCGTTCAACTCAGGTTGGCTGGTGCTCACCGGAGGCTGGCTCATCATGGTCATCGCCTATGTGGTGCGCAAGCTGCCGTTCAGCGTGCGCTCCTCGGCAAGCATCTTGCACCAGATCGATCCGAGCCTCGAGGAGGCCTCGGTCAATCTCGGCGTCTCGCCCGTGATGACCTTCGCGCGCCTCACCGTGCCCTTGATGCTCGGCGGCATCATCGGCGGCATGGTGCTCACCTGGGTGACGGTGTCGTCGGAGCTCAGCGCCACGGTGGTGCTATACAGCGGAGAATGGCAAACGCTCACCGTCGTCATGTTCCAGGCGCTGGAAGGCACGGGCGCGGGCACGGCGGTCGCCGCCGCCTCGCTGCTCATCGTCATCACGCTCGTGCCGCTCGCCCTCATCTATCGGCTTTTGCGCCGCTACGAAGCCTCGCTTCTCTGACCACGGAGCCTCGTCATGACCTTGAGCCTCATCGATCTTCGCAGCGACACTGTGACCTTGCCGACCGAGCGGATGCGCGAAGCGATGGCGAGCGCCCCGCTCGGCGATGATTCGCGTGACGGCGACCCGACGGTGAAGCGGCTCGAGGCGCTCGGCGCCGAGCGCACCGGCAAGGAGGCCGGGCTCTTCGTGCCGAGCGGCACCATGGCCAATCTCGTGGCGCTTTTGGCGCATACGGGAAGGGGTGGCGAGGTCCTGGTGAGCTCAGGCAGCCATATCTCGCGCACCGAGATGGGCGGCGTCGCTTGCCTCGCGAGCCTCTTCCATCGCGAGCTTCCGGCGCCGCGCGGCGCCATCGTTCTCGAGGCGCTGGGCGAGGCGCTGAGCCCCGGCCTCGCGCACAACCGGCTGGCGACGGGCCTCGTCGCGATCGAGACGAGCCACAACGATGCCGGCGGCACCGTGCCGTCGCTCGAGCATATGGCGGGGGTTCAGAAGCTCGCGCGTGAGCGCGGCGTCCCCGTGCATATCGATGGGGCCCGGCTCTTCAACGCCGCGATCGCGCTCGGCGTGCCGGCGAGCCGCGTTGCGTCCTTCGGCGATTCGGTCGGCTTTTGCGTTTCCAAAGGCTTGAGCGCCCCCGTCGGCTCGCTGCTTTGCGGCTCCACCGCCTTCATCGAGCGCGCCCGCGCCTTTCGACGCATGGTCGGCGGCAATCTGCGTCAGTCGGGCGTGGTCGCCGCGGCCGGCATCGTGGCGCTCGAGGAGATGACCGAGCGCCTCGCCGAGGATCACCGCCGCGCCAGGGAATTGGCAAGCGGGCTTGCGGCGCTAGACGCGAGCTTTTCCGATCCGCGGGAGGTCGAGACCAATATCGTCAACGTGGACCTCGCAAGAAGCGCACGCTTGTCTTCCGAGTGGGCCGCGGCGCTCAAATCACGCGGCATCCTGGTCGGCCCGACGAAGCCCAAGCGCCTTCGCCTTCTTACGCATCGCCATATCGGAGACGGCGAAGTCGAGCGCGCGCTCGCGGCCTTCCGCGAGGTCCATGCAGGCTTCGCTAACGGAAAGACGGCGCACGCAGCTTCGTGAAGGAGGTTTCTACCAGGCTTGGCCCGGGATATGGAAGGCGTGGATGCGCGGGCCAAGCCCGCGCAGGACGATTGGGGAAGGGCTGCCGCCTCTTGACGACGCGCTGGCGCTTGCCCCATGCGTCATGACCGGACTTGTTCCGGTCACCCACGCCTTCCTGACTTGGTCGAAGTGGATGCGCGGGCCAAGCCCGCGCAGGACGATTGGGGAAGGGCTGCCGCCTCGTGACGACGCGCTGGCGCTCGCCCCATGCGTCATGACCGGACTTGTTCCGGTCACCCACGCCTTCCTCACTTGGTCGAAGTGGACGCGCGGGCTGCGTCCGCGCAGGACGACGTCAGGAGATCTCACCGCCCTTCGAAAATCCGCGTGACCTCCTCGATAACCGCATCATGCCGCTTGATGATCGCGTCGTGGCCGGGGTTCCAAGGCTTCGTCTCGGCAAGCGGCGGATTGCCCGAGGCGGGCGCGACATCGGCGCGCACCGAATAGGCGCCGCGCACCTTCACGAGCTGGGATTGGCCGAGCTTCGAGAGATACCAATTGCCGAAGAGCTCACCCGCATGCGGGTGTGGCGCGCCCGCGAGCTGGATCATCGGGTAATTGGTATAAGGCAGGCCTTCGGGCGGGTAGACAGGCTTCAAGGGCGCGCCCTGGCCGACGCGCGCCGGATATTCATTCACCGCCGCGCCGACGCCGATAAGCTCTTCGCCGCGGGCGACCGCGAGCACGGCGGGGTTATAGGCGGTGAAGAGCTTCGGCCCTTGCGCCACGAAGCTTTTGAGATAGTCCGCGCCGAAATGATCGAGCAAAAAGGCGTATTGCAGCCAGGCGGTCCCTCCGATCGAGATCGGCGAGCTCGCGATCTTCCCCTTCCATTTCGGATCGATCACATCCTTCCAGCTCTTCGGTGCCTCGGCTTCTTTCACGAGGTCCCTATTGAAGAAGGGATACATGAGCGAGCCCGAAGCCGCGTACCACCAGCCTTCGCCCTTGGCGTTCGCGGGGTAACTCCCGCTCATCGGCGGCGTCCAGGGCCGGGCGAGCTTGGCGTCGATCAGTTGCTGCGTCAGCGCCTCGTCGGTGACGATCGCGACATCGCCTTGCGTCTTCCCCGCCGTCGCCTCCGTCGCGATGCGCTCGTAAAGCCGCCCGGTCACCGCGCTGATGATGGAGACATTGACGCAAGGGAATTGCTGCACGAAGGGCGCGATGACGGCGCGCTCATCGGCATCGCTTTGCGCCGTGTAGAAGACGACCTGGCCTTCGGCGCAGGCGGCCTTCAAGAGCTCGGGCGTGGCGACCGTCTCGCCCTCGACGAGAGGGCTTTGAGCGCGAGCCGGAGCGATAGCGAGAAGAGCGAGCATGGCGGCAAACGCGATTCCCGCGCCGATCTTCGCTCCTGCGTTTGAGCCGGCACCCCTTGGTTTCAATCTCGTCATCGCTTTTCCTTCTCCCGTAAGCTTTCCTTCGCCCTCGCGCGTCCCGCGACATCCTCGAGCCGCATGATGAGATTGCCGAAGCCATCGACCTCGACATTGGCCTTCGGCCCGATGACGGAGGTCGATTCCGCCTCCTCGATCAATGCTGGGCCCGCGATTTTCGTGCCGGGCGCGAGGCGGGCGCGGGCGTAGACCGGCGTGTCGACGAAGCCGTTAAGCTCGGTGAAATAAGCCTTGCGGCGCTCGATGAGCGCCTTGTCCGCATCGGCGCCGCTCGAGTTTTCCGGAAACCGAATCTCGGCGACCGAGGGCGGCGCGACAAGACGCACCCGCCAGGAGACGACCTCGACCGGAACCGCACCGAGATTGCGGCCGAAGCGCTCTTCGTAGCGCGCGTCGAAGGCATGCTGGAGCGCGACCGCGTCATGGCGCCGGAGCGCCTTTTCGTCGAGCGGCACATTCACCTCGAAGCCCTGGCCGGCATAGCGCATATCGGCGGAAAGCTCGGCGGTGATGACGTCGTCGGAAATCGCGCCTTCGCGCAAAACCTCGCGGGCTTTCGCATCGAGCGCGGCGATGATCTGCTCGACGAGCGGCCAGTCGAGCGCGTCGAGCGCGGCGATCAGGCTTCGCGCATACTCGACGCTGCGCGGCGCGACCAGCATGCCGATCGCGGAAGCGACGCCGGCGCCGAGCGGGAAGATGACCTCGTCGAGGTTCAAGAGCCGCGCGATCGAATAGGCATGCACCGGCCCGGCGCCGCCGAACGCGACCATGCGGTAGCGGTTGGGATCGGTGCCGGCTTCCGCGATATGCACGCGCGCCGCCGTCGCCATGTTGTTGTCGACGACGCTCGCGATGCCGGCGGCCGTCTCGGCGAGGCCGAGGTCGAGCTTTGCGCCGAGCCGGGCGAGCGCCGCGCGCGCCCGCTCCGCGTCGAGCCGCATGCGGCCACCGAGAAAGCGTTCGGGCGAAAGGTAGCCGCGCACGAGATCGGCATCCGTCACGGTCGGCTCCTCGCCACCTCGCGGGTAACAGGCGGGGCCAGGAACCGCGCCGGCGCTACGCGGGCCGACGCGCAAGAGGCCAAGCGCATCGGGCACCGCGATGCTTCCGCCACCCGCGCCGATCTCGATGAGCTCGATTACCGGAAGACGAAGCGGCAGGCCGCTTCCCTTCTTGAAGCGCTGCAGGCGCGCCGCCTCGAGCTCATGGCTTCGATGCGGGCGCCCGTCATGGATCAGGCTGATCTTCGCGGTCGTGCCCCCCATGTCGAAGGCGATCACGTCGCGCCATTCGGCCTGGCGGCACAGGAACGCCGCGCCCATCGCGCCCGCGGCGGGGCCTGACTCCACAAGCGCGATCGGCTGCTCGCTCGCATTGCGCGCCGTGGTGATGCCGCCGTCCGAGAGCATGATGAAGAGCGGCACGCCGAGCCGGCGCTCGAGCTCGACGAGATAGCTTTGCGCGATCGGCGCCACATAGGCATTGGCGACCGCGGTCGAGAAGCGCTCATATTCGCGGATCTCCGGCGCGATCTCCGCCGAGGTGCAGACTGCAATATCGGGTATCATCGCCTGCACGATCGCCTTGGCGGCAAGCTCATGGGCCGGGTTGCGGTAGCTGTTGAAGAAGGCGATGGCGAGCGAGCGCACGCCCGCGTCGGCGAGCTCGCGCGCGGCGGCGCGCACGCCGTCCTCATCGAGCGGCAAGACGATGTCGCCGCGCGCGCCGATGCGCTCCTTCACGGTCTTTCGCAGCGGACGCGGGACGAGCGGAGAGGGGCGCTCGAGCGTAAGATCGAAAGTGTCGTAGCGAAGCTCGTTGCCGATCTCAAGCACGTCGCGATAGCCTTCCGTGGTGATGAGCCCTACGGGCGCGCCGCGCCGCTCGATCAAGGCGTTGGTGACGAGCGTCGTGCCGTGCACCACTTGCCCCGCCCGCGCCGCCATCGCGGCAAGCCCCTCGAAAATGGCGCGCGCCGGATCATCCGGCGTGGTGAGGAGCTTGTTGAGCGTGAGCGTGCGCGCTTGCGCATCGTAAAGCGCAAGGTCGGTGAAAGTGCCGCCGACATCGGCGCCCGCGAGATAGCGTGTCATAGGCCGTAAATCTCCTTCGCGGCGCGCGGGGAGACGAGGCCGGTCGCGACATCCTCGCGCACCGCGTCGCGATCGCGTTCATGCGGGTCGCCGTAACCGCCGCCGCCCGGATAGCGAACGACAAGCCTGTCGCCCGGCTCGATGCGGCTCTTGCCCTTGAGCGGAAAGCCGCTCTCCTTGCCGTTCCATTGGACGCGCGAGGGCGCGCCTGCCTGACCGCCGAGCACGCCGAGCGCGGGGTGGCGCACCCGCTCGACGAGCAGCGAGAGCGTTCCGGGCCTGCGGCCGGTGAGCTCGATCTCGACATCCTGACCCAAGCCGCCGCGGAAGCGCCCGGGGCCGCCCGAATCGGGCGCGAGTTCCTTTTTCCAGATGCGCAGCGGCGATTGCGCCTCGATCGTCTCCATCGAGCCGCACACGACATTCGAGGGAAAGCAGGTCGCCGACAAACCGTCCCTCATCGAGCGTGCCCCCATGCCGCCGTTGATGAAGAGGATCGAGGTGTAGCGCCGATCATCCTCGCGATAACCGGAGACGATGACGCGCAAGGTCGGCGCGCTTCCGGATTCTGCGATGATGCGCTCGCCGAGGATCGGCGAGAGCGCCTTGTAGATGACGGCCGCGAGACAGTGGCCGACGAGCTGGCGGGCATGCACGGGTGCGGGGAAGCGCGGGTTGAGGATCGAACCCTCGGGCGCCGTGACCGTGATCATGCGGTAAGTGCCCTCGTTGCGCGGCGTTCCCGGATCGAGCGCGCATTTCAACGGGTAGCAGGAATAGGCCTCCGTGTAGGTCATCACCGTGTTGAGGGCGCGCCCCACCTGGGGTGACGTGCCGGCATAATCGAGGAACATCTCCTCGCCCCGGATCTCGATCGTGATTTCGAGATGCACCTCCTCCTCGCCGGTGCCGTCGAGATCGAGCGCGGCGCGATAGACGCCGTCCGGCATCGCGGCGATGGCGTGGCGCATGTTGCGCTCGGTGCGTGCGCGGATCTCGCGCGAGATCGGCGCAAGATCATCGATCGCTTCGCGCCGGACGAGATCGCGCAAGCCGCGCGCCGCCGTCTCCCCGGCGGCGATCTGGGCCGCGATGTCGCCGAGCACCTCCTCCGGCAAGCGGACATTGGCGCGGATGATCGCTTGCAGATCGGCGTTGAGGCGGCCTTCGCGCATATAGAGCAAGGGCGGGATGAGGATGCCTTCCTCGAACACCTCGCGCGTATCCGCCGACCAGAGCGTGCCGCCGATGTCGGCCATGTGCGCGATGCTGCCGGTCCAGCCGATGAGCCGCCCGCCGTGAAAGACCGGCGCCAATATCGTGATGTCCGGAAGGTGGCCCGAGGTCAGCCAGGGATCGTTGCAAATGCCGACGTCTCCGTCTCGCCAATCGGCCGCGGGGCGCACGGAAAGAAAATGGGCGAGCGTGCGCGACAAGGTCATGTTGAAGGAGGGGATGCCGATCGTGTTCTCGGCGATGGCATTGCCCTTGGCGTCGAAGAGGACGCAGGAGAAATCATTCGATTCGCGCACGATCGGCGAGAAGGAGGTCCGCCTCAAGGTGGCGGCTGCCTCATCCGCGATCGCGATGAGGCGCGTCCAGATCACCTGAAGCGCGACCGGATCGTCGATGATCGAGCGCCGCGGTCTCGCGGTCGAAGGGTGCTGCATATCGGTTTCCATCACTCCAAGGTTTCGCGCGCTTCAAACGAGGCTTTGATCACGTCGCGCAACGCTTCGGCGGCGGCGCGCAGATGCGCGCCCATGGCGCGCTCCGCCGCCTCGACATCGCCGGCGCAGATCGCCGCGATGATCTTCTCGTGCTCGGCAAGCGATCGGCGGGACCGCCCGGGCAAGAGGATCGAGCGATACTGAAAGCGCACCACCTGCGAATTGAGATTGGCGAGAAGCTTCGCGGCAGTCCGGTGCCCGGCGATGCGTAGGATCTCGGCGTGCAGGAGCCCGTTGATCTTCGAATAGGCGATAAGGTCGCCCGTCTCGACCGCGGCGCGCATCTCCTCGACCAAGGCGCGAAGGCGCGCATGATCCGAGCGTTTGGCGCGGGCGGCGGCGAGCCCCGCGACGAAGGCCTCCAAGGCGCCGCGCGCCTGCGTGATCTCGATCGCGTCCTCATGGCTCACGAGCCGCACGCGCGCGCCCCGATTCGCTTCGCGCACCACGAGCCCTTCCTGCTCGAGCTGGGCGAGCGCCGTGCGCACATTCGCGCGGTTCGTCGCGAGCGAGGCGGCAAGCTCCATCTCGATCAATCTTTCGCTCGGCTGGAAGCGCCCGCTGGTGATCGCTTCGCGCAATCGCGCGGTCACATCCTTGCCGTCGCCTCTTGTGCCCATCCCGGCGCTCAATCAGCGAAAGGATCGGCCGGCATCCCGGTCGCGAGCTCGACCACCACGGTTTTGATCTCCGTGTATTCCTCGAGAGCCGCGAGGCCGTTTTCGCGACCGAGCCCGCTCAGCTTGTAGCCGCCGTATGGGAGCATCCAATGGACGGGGCGGTAGGTGTTGATCGAGACGAGCCCGGCCTGGATTTGCGCCGCGACGCGATGTCCCCGTCCGATATCCTGCGTCCACAATCCGGCGACGAGGCCATAGGGCACGTCGTTTGCGAGAGCGATCACCTCCTCCTCGGTGTCGAAGGGGATGATGGCGAGCACCGGCCCGAAAACCTCCTCTTGCGCGAGGCGCGAGCGGTTATCGACATCGGCGAAAACGGTGGGCTCGATGAAATAGCCGCGCTCGAGGCCGACCGGGCGACCGCCGCCGGTGACGAGCCGCGCGCCTTGCTCGCGGCCGAGCGCGATATAGGCTTTCGTCTTCGCGAGCTGCTCGGCCGAGCTTTGCGGACCGATGTGGGTCTTGGCGTCGAGCGGCAGGCCGACGCGGATGCGGCGTGCCCGCTCGGCCATGCGCTCGACGACGGCATCATAGATGGAGCGCTGTGCGAAGAGGCGCGAGCCCAGCGAGCAGGATTGTCCGGTCGAGCGAAAGGCGCCATGCGTCGCCACCACAAGCGCCTTGTCGAGGTCGGCGTCGGCGAAGAGGATGTGGGGTGATTTGCCGCCGCATTCGAAGGAGCATCGCTTCAGGTTGATGCTGGCGCCGCGCATGATCTCCTGGGCCGTGCGGTGCTCTCCGGTGAAGGAAATCTTGTCGACGCCTGGATGCGCGACGAGCGCCGCGCCGGCGATCGGCCCGAAGCCCGGCACGATGTTGACGGCGCCTGCCGGAAATGCGGCTTCCTCGATGAGCTTGCCGAGCGCAAGTGCCGAGACCGGCGTCTGCTCGGCCGGCTTGAGCACCACGGCGTTGCCGGCGGCAAGCGCCGGGCCGAGCTTCCAGGAGTAGAGCGAGATGGGCGAGTTCCAGGGCAGGATGGCGCCGACGACGCCGACCGGCTCGCGACGCGTATAGGCGAGCGCGTCAGGCCGGAAGGGAATCTGCTCGCCGTTGATCTTGTCGGCGGCGCCCGCGAAGAAGGTGATCCAATCGGCGGCCCGCTGCACCTCGCCTTGCGTCTCGCGCAGCGGCTTGCCGTTGTCGCGGCTCTCGAGCATCGCGAGCGCCTTCGCGTCGCGCCGCATGAGCTCGGCAAGCTTCAGGAGCATGGCGCCGCGCTGGCTCGCGGTGACCTTCGTCGTCCAGGACCCGCGCAAGGCGGCGCGCGCCGCGGCAACCGCGCGGTCGACATCCGTCTCGTCGGCTTCCGCCACATGCGCCCAGACCTTCTCGGTCGAGGGGTCGATGGAGGCGATCGTCCGGCCGGAATGCGGAGCGCTCCATTCCCCGCCGATGAAAAGATGGGGTGCCTCGTGCTCAACAGCGTCTTTTGTCATCGTGCTCATGATCGTCCTTCAGGTGATGAATGGGGTGCGCTCACGCCGGATGCGCCGCGCGAGCAGCACGAGGAGCGCGAGCACCAGCGTCTGCGCGAGCGCCATCACGGCCACGAGATTGGTCGAGCCGCGCAGCCAGAAGTCGAACATGGTGAGCGAAAACACCTGCGTGGTCGAGGTGTAGAGGAAGAGCGCGGTCGCAAGCTCGCGAAACGACAGGATCAGCAAGAGGATCATGGCGGAAAGGATGCCGGGCCAGGCGAGCGGAATGACGATGCGGCGCAAGGTGTAGATGAGCCCGGCGCCACAGAGCCGCGAGCTTTCCTCGAGCTCGGGGTCGATCTGCAAGAGTGAGCCGGAGATGGCGCGCACCCCTTGCGGAGAGAATTGCGAGACATAGGCGAGGATGATGATCCACAAGGTGCCGTAGATGCCGATCGGCAGGCTGATCCATGTCCACAGATACCCAAGCCCGATGATCAGGCCGGGAATGGCGATGGGAAGGATCGCGATGAGATCGAGCGCGCGGCGCCCCTTGAGCCTCGTGCGCTGCACCACATAGGCGATGGTGAAGTAGAGGAGGCTGCCGATCGCGACGGTGCCGAGCGAGACGAGGAGAGAATTCCCGAACGACGCTCTCACCACCGGATCGCCGAAGGCGAGCGCGAAGGGGTCGAGCGAAAGTTGCGCGGGATCCGCGATCGCGCCGAGCGTCGCGTAGAAGAGGTTCTTGCGAAGCGCGATGAAGAGGAGCGCCGCGTAGGGCATGAGCACGACGAAGACGATGTAGCCGAAGCCCAAAAGAGCGAGCGGCCAGCGCGCGGCGCCGAGCGCGACGAGATCGGGCCGTAGCCCCTTGCCGCTCACGGTGACGAAGCTTCTTTTGCCGAGCACGCGGTATTGAATGAGGACGAGCGTGACCGTGATTACGAGCATCAGCACGCCGAGCGCTGAGGCTTGATTGACCTTGGGCGGGGTGAAGCCGACCATTTCCCAGATGCGGACCGAGATGAAATGAAGGTTCCCCGGCTCCCCCAGGATCGCCGGAATGGCGAACAGCTCGATCAGCAGGACGAAGACGAGAAGCCCCGATGACAGGAGCGCGGGCGAGATGAGCGGAAAGGTGATTTGCCAAAGGCCACGCCAACGCGAGGCTCCGCACATGGAGGCTGCCTCCTCATGCACCGGGTCGATGTTGCGCAGCGCCGCGGCGACGAAGAGATGCACGTAGGGTGCGTAGTAGATGGCGAAGACGAAGCCGATCCCACCGAGGCTGTAGATATTGACGCCGCCCTCGATGCCGAGCGAGCGCAGCGCGATATTGATGATGCCGCTCCTCGGCGAGGCGAGGATGTCCCAGGCGAAGGCGCCGACGAGCGGGGGCACGAACATCGGCAGGATGGCTATGTTCTCGAGGAGCGATCGTCCCGGAACATTGGTGCGGATCGCGAGCCAGGCGAGGCCCGAGCCGATGACGAGGGCTCCGGCAGTGCCGATCACGGCGGCGGCAAGCGTGACGCGCAAAAGCGCAAGGAAGCCGCCGTCTGCGAGAATCTCGCGATAATTGGCGAGCGTCAGACCCGCCCAATCGATATTGAGCGCGCGGGGCGGCGTCGGCAGGAACGAGCCGAGGATAAGGGCGAGCACCGGAAGGACGATGAGGAAGAAGAGGGCCGCGAGAAGGAGCGCCATGAAGACGCCTCGCGGCGAGGATGCCGCTGCGAGGAGACGCCAACCGCGCGGGCGCGTCGCCGGGAATGTCGCGACGGCCGTCACGGCGCATCTCGCGCGACGCCGCTTCGGCCGATGATCCGCGCCCGCTCGCGCGGGATGGTGAGCGTGACCTCGGTGCCGTTCCCGAGCGGCGCTTCGCTGCCGAGCGTGACGATCTCAAAAGCCGCGCCGGCCCAATCGAGGGTGTAGCGCGTCGAGGTGCCCTGGTAGCGCCGCGAGACGACGCGGGCCTGATGGCTGTCGGGCTGGCCCATCGCGCCATCGCCGATGAGGCAATCCTCGGGATGAATCACGACATCGACGAGATCGCCGGCGGCGACGGTTCCATCATGCGTCGCGACGAGCTCGCGTCCCGTCTCGGTTCTTACCGAGGCACAATCATCGGAAAGGCGCGCCAGCGCGCGTCCGGCGAAGATGTTCGCGCTCGAGATGAATTCGGCGACGAAGCGGCTCGACGGACGACGATAAAGCTCGCGCGGCTCGCCGGCCTGAACCATGCGCCCGCCCTCCATCACGATGATCCGGTCGGCGAGCTCGACGGCTTCCGCCTGGTCATGCGTCACATAGATGCTGGTGAGGCCGGTGCGGCGTTGCAGCTCCTTGAGCTCGAGGCGAAGCCGCTCGCGCAATTTCAAGTCGAGATTGGACAAGGGCTCATCGAAAAGAAGCAGGGTCGGGTCGAAGACGAGCGCCCTCGCGAGCGCGACCCTTTGCATTTGCCCGCCCGACAATTGGGCGGCGGAGCGGCGCGCTTCCCCGGCAAGGCCGACGAGCGCGAGGATTTTGTCCACCTTCTCCTTGATCTCGGCACGACCGCGCTTGCGGACGCGCAGCGGATAGGCGACGTTCTGAAAGACATTCATATGCGGCCAGACCGCATAGGATTGAAACACCATGCCGATATCGCGCCGCTCCGGCCGCACGAAGAGGTCGCGCGCCGCGTCCGAGACGGGCTTCCCGTCAAGGAGGACGCGCCCTTCATCGGGTGAGGCAAGCCCCGCGACGAGGCGAAGCGTCGTCGTCTTGCCGCAACCACTCGGGCCGAGAAGGACGACGAACTCGCCCTCGGCGATGTCGAAGGAGACATTGTCGACCGCAGGCCGCGAGCCATAGCGTTTCGTCAGCGCTTGAACCTGACATTTGGGTGCCTGGCTCTGGATAACCTGGCGTTCGACGGCCATGGACGGGCTCGGTAAGAGAAAAGCAAAAAACGGAAAACGGTCGTCAAAATTGTCGAAATG
>DASZIL010000018.1:0-49145 GCA_035949255.1 Beijerinckiaceae bacterium
GTGCGGTAGCCGTGAACATAAGATCGGCTCACGTCGCTTCTCTTCGGCATGATCTAAAGCCCTTATCAAGCCGCCACAGGATCAAGTTTGGCGCGGCAAAATCAAGGGGCAAAAATCAATTGGATTGCCGCCAGAGCGGGGCGCGCGCGCGGATCTTGTCGAGGCGCGCGCGCGTTGCGTCATCGGCTTCCGGCACATCATGGCCGAGCGGCTGCGCCGGGGCTACGCGCCACCCCATGGCGGCAAGCACGCTCGGCGCCTCGTAATAGTCTTGGAGGAGGGAGGAGACGAGCGCGCGAAACCCATCGAAGCTCTTGCTTTCCACAGTCTCGAGCACCGAGGTTCGCGTCGAGAAGGAAGCGCGCGTGAAGGCCTCCTCGCCTCCGGCATGTTGCGCGATGAGGCGAAGAACGGCCTCTTGCGCCGCATCCTTCGGCTTCAAGGCGACACCGGCCCGCGTTCCGGGAGGCAAGGGCGAAGCGCCGGATGAAGCATCGGAACCCGGGCGCTCACCCGGCAAGATGGTGTCCACGACCGCATCGAGGAAGGCATTCGTCATCAAAGGCTCCGTGCAAGGTCGTCGGCGAGCTTGAGCGCTAAGGCGCCGATGGTCGAGCCTGGATTGACCGCGCCCACAGTCGGGAAAAGGCTTCCATCCGCGACGATGAGATCGGCGACCGCGTGCACGCGCCCGCTGGCATCGGTGACCGAGGTCGCGGGATCCCCGCCCATGCGCGCCGTCCCGAGGAGGTGCCATCCGGTCAAGGGCGCAAGCGCCACCCTCACCGTGCGATGAGCGCCGGCTGCACGCAGCATCTCCTCGGCGCGATCGAGGCCAAAATCGAGCGCGCGGCGCGTGTGCTCGGAGACACGATAGTCGACCTTCACGCCCGGCAAGCCGTCGGCCTCGACCTGATCCGTGAGGCTCACCCGGTTATGCGTTTCCGGAAGATCCTCATTGCAGACGAGCACGGCCACCGAATGACGGAATTCCTCGCGCAGCCAGTGCTGCGCCGCTTCGCCCCAAGGTTTGTCGAGCCGCGTCGCCTGAAGGAGAAGCGCGTTTTCGCGCGCGACCTGGAGATGCACGCCGCGCTTGAAGCCGCGGCGCTCGTCGGTCTCGTAGAACTCGTGACTGTAGATCGCGCAGCCGACCGGACCCACGGGCCCGTCGAGCTCCTCCCGGAAGAGCCCCCGCGCGTAGGCGGCGCCGTGGAACATGAGGTTCCTGCCCAAGGCGGGGCTTTCGACGCCGGAGGCGAGGAGCAGGCGCGGCGTGCCGATGCCGTTCCCGGCGACGACGACGATCTGCGCCGGCTGGAAGACCTCGCGTCCAGCCGCGTCCCGATAACGGATGCCGCGCGCGCGGCCGGCCTCGATCTCGACTTGCCGCACCACGCAGCCCGTCCGCAGCTCGACGCCATTCTCGCGCGCCTTCGGCCAATAGGTGAGATCGGTCGAGGACTTCGCTCCGGTCGCGCAGCCGATGAGGCAAGGGCCGCAATGATTGCATCCGGCTCTCCCCGCGTGGGTGCGCGAATTGATCGCTGCGTCGACCGGCCACCAATGCCAGCCGAGCGCGTCGAAGCCGCGCGCCGCCGCCATGCCCATGCGGCCGAGCGCGACGGGAGGCATGGCGCGCTCGGGCTTGCGCGGATAGGCGGGATCGCCGGCGAGCCCCGACACGCCACATTCGGCGTCGTTGAGATCGTAATAGGGTTCGAGATCGGCGTAGGAGAAAGGCCAGTCGTCGCCGACGCCGTCGAGGCTGCGCGTGCGGAAATCCGACGGATGCAGCCTTGGAAAATGTGCGGCCCAGGCGATCGTCGAGCCGCCGACCCCGTTCCACATCAGCGGCTTGAAATCGGATTGCGTGTCGTCGATCGGATAATCGGCCGATGCGGGCTTTCGTCCGGATTTCAGTCTCAGATTAGGCGAGGTCGCCCATTCGTTCAGCACCGCTCGCTGCCAGTCGGGGCGCAAAGCCGGAAGCGCCGAGCGGTCGGGGAAACCGCCTCTTTCGACGCAAAGGATGCGCAGATCCGGCCGTTTCCGCGACAAGCGCCACGCAAAGGCGGCGCCGCCGAAGCCTGCGCCCACGATCGCGATGTCGACAGGGTCAAGCCGCATGGAAATTAGCTCGCGTCATGGGTTTGAAGGCTCGGTCAAGAGAGAAATTGCGAGGGCGCTCATTCGCAAGTGAGAGCCGCCGGCAAAGAGGTCGGCCCCCCGTCATCCTCTAACACCACCCGCCATTTTTGGAAGGGCGCCGATCATGATCGGGCCGACCGCCTTCTCGCCACGAGGAGCGCGTCGACCACCGTGACCTCGCCGGAGCCTTCGCGGATCAAGACGGGGTTGAGATCGCATTCCGCGAGATGCTCATGCAAATCGAGCGCGAGCCTCGAAAGCTTCGAGAGCAAATTCGCAAGCTCCGCAGTGTCGGTTTTCGCGACGAGGTTGCGATAGCCGCCAAGGAGCGCGCCGAGACGGGTACGGCGGATCATCGAGTTCGCTTCGGCGCGCGAGAGGGGGCTCAAGCCTAACGCCCGGTCGGCCTCGAGCTCGACGAGGGTTCCGCCCATGCCGACGAGCACGAGCGCGCCGAATGGGGGGGCGGCGATGAAGCCGGCCATGGCTTCGACGCTATGCGTGAGCTCGGGCTGCAGTTCGAAACCGTCGAGCCGAGCGTCGGGCCGCGCCTTGCGGACGTTGCGCGAAATGCGGTCGATGGCGTCGCGCAGCATCTTGGGATTTTCGATGCCGAGCTCGACCCCGCCGACATCGGAACGATGCGGAATGTCGGGCGAGGCAACCTTGACCACCAGAGGGTAACCGATCTCCGCTGTTCTCTCGACGGCCTCCTTCTTCGAGCGCACGAGAGCCGAGCGCACGAGAGGAATGCCGTAGGCCTGCAAAATGCGCGTCGAGAGCTCGGCCGGAAGCGGGCCGGCGTGACCGGAAAGCTCACGCAGGATCCGCGCGGCTGCGCCATTGCGGCGGTGAGCGCTGGGCGCGGGTCGCCGGCGCTTCGCGCCGTGCAAGGCGTGCGACTGGATGCTGAGATTGCGCAACGCGACGAGGCCATTGCGCAAACCTCGCAAGACCGGAACGCCATAGCTCGACAATTCCTCGGTTATGCGCGTGTGCGTGTTCTCCGAAGTTGGCGATACGAGCGCGACGGGCTTTGTCGTCTTCTGGCCATGTCTTCCATAGGCTTGGACGCGCGGCAGATAATTGCCGAGCATGGTCGGGGTGAGGCTTGCCTGCGCATCCTGGATGAAGACGAGCGCGTCGACCGCGGGATCCTCGATGATCGCATCGATCGCCTCGGCATCCTGCTCCACCGTGTGGTGCACCGTCGCGCCGAGGTCGAGCGGATTGCGCCCGGTCGATCCGGGTTGCGCGGCCTTGACGCGGGCCGCGGTTTCTTCGCTCCAGTCGGCGATCGGAACATTCAATCGCGCGGCGAGATCGCAGGCGAGCGCGGTCTCGCCTCCGGAAATGCCGACGATGGCTAGCCGGCCGCCGGCGCGCGTCGCGGGTCGGGAGGCGAAGCATTCGAGCGTCGCAACCATCTCGTCGTAATCGGCGACCGTCGGCACGCCGCAGCGAGCAAAGAAGCAATCATAAGCGTCGTTACGGCTGATGAGCGCTCCGGTATGGGCCTGAACCGCCAAGGCGCCGACCTCGGATGAGCCGACCTTCAGCACGACAACGGCCTTGCCGGCCGCGTGGATGCTATCGACCGCTCTTGCGAAGCTTCGCGGATCCTTGATCTGCTCGAGCACGATGCCGATCACGGAAGTTTCGTCATCGCCCGCGAACCAACGCATGTAATCGGGCGCGGTCACCTGAAACTCGCTTCCCATGGTCACGACTTTCGAGAAGCCGACGGAAGTCGAGTTCATCAAGGAGATGGCGGCTGAGCCTGATTGCGCGATGAGCGCCACTTTACCGCGCCGAACCTTCTCGGTGATCGTCGAAGGGTAGAGAGGGAGCTGGTCCGTGATGTTGATCAGCCCCATGCAATTCGGGCCATGAATCATCATGGAGCTCGATTGGGCGAACCGGCGAAACGCGTCCTCCTCCGAGAGCGAGAAGCCGTTGGTGAAAACCATCGCGGAACGCACACCCGCCCGGTGAAGCGCCGTCAGGGAGGCGGTGACGCCGGGCGCCGGAATGGCGACGACCGCAAGATCGGTGCCCTCCGGAAGCCGGTCGATGGCGGATGCGACGGGAAGCCCGTCCACCGCCTCGGCCGTCGGATGGATCGGAATGATCCGCCCGCGAAAACCTGATTTTTGCAGGTTTTGAATGACGCCGTTTCCTTGCGTGCGCCGATTGGCCGAGGCGCCGAGCACAGCCACACTGCGCGGCTGGACGAGAGAGGTGACGTCGCGTTCCAAGGCGGTGGTTCCCTTATCGCGCATTCTCGGGCAACCAGGCCTCCGCCCAGTTCGGATGCTCGTTGAAGGCGATGTCGAACTGAGCGTCGAGATTCTGGAATTTTGTCGCGACGGCATTGTAGGTCGGCGCGTTGGTGAGCGTGATCTCGTTGAGATCGCGCGCCACGATCTCCTCATATTGCTTGTAGAGCGCGCGACGTTCGGGCGTCGGCGATGCACCCGCCTGCGCCGCGATGCGGTCGAGCTCGCGATTACAATAGCCCGTCGGGTTGGTGTAGGGGACATGCGCGTCGTTGCAGATGAAGCTGCGATCGACGCCCAGGGTCGGGTCGGATCGTCCGGTGAGCGAGATCAGCGAAATGTCGAAATCATTCTTGCGATAGACCTTGTCGAGCCAGATTTGCGAGTCGAGACCGGCAAGCCTCACATCGACCCCGATCTCCTTCCATTGCGCCGCGAGGCTCTTGGCGATCGCATCGAAAGGCGAGGTCGCGATATAGGTGAGCTCGACGGATAAGCGCTTGCCGTCCTGCATCTTGTATCCGGCCTCGTCGAGGAGAGCGGCCGCCTTTTGCGGATCGAAGGGGTAGAGCTTGTCGTAATTGACCGAAGGATCGTTGAGTTCCTTGAATTGCTCGGGGATGGCGCTCGTCGCCGGGAAGGCAAGGCCGCGATAAGCATCGGCATTGATGCGGTTGCGATCGGTCGCGAGGAACAGGGCCTGGCGCACCTTCACGTCGCTCATGGGCGCGCGACGCATGTTGAAGTCGAGCGAGGAGCGCTCGGGTGCGTTCATCTCGATCTTGATCACCTTGATCTTGCCGTTCTTGGCTGTCTCTTGCGCGCGTTGGATTTGCGAGAAATCGAGCTGCACCCAATCGACCTCGCCCTGGATCAAGGCATTCAGTAGTTGCTGCGCGTTCGGGATCAGCGCCACGAGCACCTTGTCGAGATAGGGTTTCGGCTGGTCCCAATAATAAGGGTTGCGGACGAAGCTGAGCGAGCGCCCCTGTTCCCAGGACTCGAACATGAAGGGGCCAAGCCCGACGGGCTTCCTGTTGGCCGGGTTGGTGGGAATATCCGTCCCCTCATAGATGTGCTTCGGCATCAAGGGGAAGTTCTCCTTGTCGAAGAGATCGAGGGCCGCGGCGAGCGGTTGGGAAAGGCCGATCACGACGGTCGCGTCATCGGGCGCCTCGACCTTGGTGATGAGGGGGACGATCTTCGAGAGATAGGTGTTGTATTTGGCAAATTGCGTGAGCGTGAACACCACATCCGCCGAGGAGAATGGCTGGCCGTCCGACCATTTCAGCCCTTTGCGCAGGTTGAAGGTGTAGGTCTTGCCGTCATCCGAGACGGTCCAGCTCGTCGCGATATGGGGAATGCGCTTTCCCGTGGCGTCGCGCGCCATCAGCCCGTCGGCCCAGACATCGGCGATATAGAGGGCAGGCGACAGCGAGGTGAGCTCGGTGTTGAGGATTGAAAGCCCCGCCGGGTCCATGGCGATGACCACGCTGCCGCCGGGTTTGGGTGTCTCGGCCGGGAGAGCCGGCGCTGCTCCGGCGCCGCAAAGGCCAAACAGCAGGAGCGCGAGGCCGAGCCTTCGCGCGAGAGCGTCTCGCAAAGGAAGATTCTGCTCGATCTTATCAATGGATGGGCGCCGGCGGGTGTGATGCGAGAACATGCCATTTCCTCCCTGCTGAGCACTCGACTTCAGTTCGATCCGATCGTGATGCCGACATCGCGCGGCAGAACCGCCGGCCGCGAGGGCTGATCGAGCCCAGGACCCATCCGGCCCTCGACGCGATGGCAAGCGACCAGGCTTTCGGCTTCGCACGCGCTTTTCAGCGAGGGGTCATGCGTCTCGCACACGGAAATGACGAAGGGGCACCGATCGCGGAAACGACAGCCGCCGAGAGGCGGCGGCGCGGACGCCGCATCGCTTTCGAGCACGATGCGCTTGCGCGTGCGAGCAATCTTCGGATCGGGAATGAGGCGCGCGTCGAGGAGTGCCCGCGTGTAGGGATGAAGCGGGTGCGCCAGCACATCCTTGCCGGCTTCGACGATGCGCCCGCGGTACATCACGACGACCCGGTCGGCGATCGATCGAACGGCGTTGAGATCATGGCTGATCAAGAGGAAGCCCACCTGCGTCTTGAGCCTCAGCTCGCGCATGAGATCGAGGATTTGAGTCTGGATCGAGATGTCGAGGCTCGATAAGGGTTCGTCCGCGATGATGAGCCGGGGCTTGAGGATCATGGCGCGCGCGATCGCCACCCTCTGCTGCTGGCCGCCCGACAGTTGATGCGGATAGCGTTGCATGAACTCATCCGCCGGCATGAGGCCGACAGCGCCAAGCTCGGCGGCGATGAGCTTGCGAACGCCCTCGCCTTGAGCGAGCCGATGCCGGTGGATGACATAGCCGAGGATGCTCTCGACCCGCATGCGAGGATTGAGGGAGGCGGCGGGGTTTTGGAACACCGCCTGAACCTCCCGGCGATAAGCGCGGTGCTGAGATTTCGTGAGACGGTCGAGCGCCTGGCCGCGATAAAGGACGGTTCCCCCGACGGGCCGGGCAAGGGAAAGCAGGAGACGGGCGAGGCTGCTTTTCCCCGATCCCGATTCGCCGACGATCGCCAAGGCCTCGCCTTCGTGAATGTCGAGGTCGACCCCATCGACGGCATGGACGAGATGGTGTCGCCATTCTCCCGGCTTGCGGCTCGCGAAGGTCTGGACGAGACCGCGTGCGGAAAGGATCGGCGCCGTCACGTGACGGCCTCATCGGCCGGTTTCGCGGCGGGTTGCGGCGCCCCTCTTGTGCAAAGCTCGATGAGCTTTGCCGTATAGGGGTGCTTCGGCGCATCGAAGAGCGTGAAGACATCGGCGCATTCCACGACTTTTCCCGCGCGCATGACATAGACGCGGTCGCAGAGCTCGGCGACGAGGCCGAGATCATGGGTGATGACGGCGAGCGCCATGTTTCTTTCCCGGTGCAGGCGGCGAAGTGTTTCGAGCACCTGAAGCTGGACCGTCGCGTCGAGCGAAGTCGTGGGCTCGTCGGCGACGAGGAGCATGGGCGAAGGCGCGAGCGCGAGCGCGATGAGCGCGCGTTGACGCATGCCGCCTGAAAGCTCGTGGGGATAGCGCCGCGCCACGAGTTCGGCTTCCCGTAAGCCGGCCTCACGCAAGAGCTCGAGCACGCGTTGCCGCACGGCCGCCGCGCGCAAGCCGGAAGGCAGGGCTTCGGCGATCTGCGCGCCCACCCGTTGCGTGGGATTGAGATATCCGAGCGGGTCCTGGAAAACCATCGAGAAGGTACCTTGCCGCCGCATCTCTTGAAGCGCGGCGTCCGGCAGGGTGCGAATCTCCCGGCCGTCGAACACCACCTCTCCTGAGAATTCGGCGAGCTCGACGGGCGGCAAGAGACGCAGCATTGCGCGCGCGAGCGTCGTCTTTCCGGAGCCTGATTCCCCGACGATGCCGACGCATTCGCCACGCTCGATGAAAAGATCGACGCCATCGACGGCGCGCACCACCTCGTCGCCGACGCGCAAATGCACCGTGAGGCCCCTTACCTCCAAAAGCCTTCCAGTGGCGGAGGCTTCACGGGTCAAGGCGCTTCACCCCCTTTGCCGGCCTGCGCGCCGTCCTGGCGTGGCGCCGTCGCATCAGGCCGCCAATCCGATCGCGGCGCGCATGGCGCGCGGATTTATGACCTCGTTCAGCCCATCCGCCAAAAGGTTGAGGCCGATGATGGCGATGCATATCGCAAGGCCCGGGAACACGCTCATCCACCACGCCGCGTTCAGGAAGTCCTGCGCCGCGAACAAGAGCTGCCCCCAGCTGATCATGTTCGGATCGGATAGGCCGAGGAATCCAAGCCCGGATTCGATGAGGATGGCGAGGCTTGCATCGAGGGCCACCTGGACGATGACGGGCGGCAAGGCGTTCGGCAGGATTTCGCGCAGCACGATATGCGGCGTCGAGAGGTCGGCCACGATGGCGGCGGACACGAATTCGCGCTCCCGGAGATTGATGAACTGCCCGTAGATGAGCCGCGCTTCGAGCGGCCAGATGGCGAGCGCGACCGCGGCGATGAGGAGCCAGAAGCTCGAGCCGAAGAGCGCGATGGCGAAAAGGACGACGATGATGACAGGCAGCGTCTGAAAGAGCTCGGCAAGCCGCATCAACACGGCTTCGGTGAGGCCTCTCCGATATCCGGCAAGCGCACCGATCGTGCCGCCGATCAGAAGGGCCGCCAGCGCGGCGCAAAAGCCGATGGCGAGTGAAGCGCGCGTGCCGTAGAGGACGAGCGAGAACAGGTCTCGCCCGATGTTGTCCGTCCCCATCGGATACGTCCTTGAGGGAGGCATCAGGCTCTCGCCGACCTGCCTTCTCGGGTCGAAGGGGGCGAGCAGGGGAGCCATGATGGCGATCAGCACGAGAAGCGCGAGGATGGCGAGCCCCGCGAAGCCGTAATGGGTGCGGAAAAATCGGGAGAAGAACGCCGTTACGGCGTGCGCCCTGAACACGAGTGCCTTTCGCCAAACGTCGTCGGCGACCCGCGACTGCGAGGAAATCGAAGGTTTCGGCACTTGCCTGTTCATGACCCCGTGCGGATACGCGGATCGAGCGCGCAATAAAGGAGATCGACGATGAGATTCATCAAGATGACGGCAAAGCACACGAAGAGCACGACGCCGACCACGACCTGATTGTCGCGCGCCCGTATCGCTTCGATCAATAGGAGCCCGACGCCCGGCCAGGAGAATACCGTTTCGATGAGAACCGCACCTCCCATGGCCACGCCGAAGGCGTAGCCCATGATGGTGACGACAGGCAGGCTCGAGTTTCTCAAGACATGGCGCCGGATGACCGCGCCGCGAGAGAGGCCCTTGGCCCTGGCGGTGACGATGTAGCCTTGCCCCAAGGTCTCGATGACATTGGCGCGCATCAGCCGGGCCACGCGTGTCGCCTCGTAGATCGCATAGGTGATCGCGGGAAGCGCGAGATAGCGTGCCCGCTCGAGCAGCCAGCCGACGCCTGAGGCGCGCGAGACCAAGGGCGCCATGCCTTGTGTCGGAAACCAGCCGAGCTGCATCGCGAAGAAGATCACGAGAAGCTGGCCGAGCCAGAAGCCCGGAATAGCGTAAGCGATGAGCGTGGTCGTGGTCCAAAACCGATCGACATGGCGGTTTTGGCTCGTGGCGGAAAGGACGCCGACGGCCATGCCGATGGGAATGCCGAGAAGAAAGCCGCTCGCGGCGAGAAGAAGCGTGCGCGGCGCGCGCTCGAGGATGAGTTCGGCGACAGGCCGCTGCATCTGAAAGGAAAAGCCGAGGTCGCCATGGGCGAGGTTGGCGAAATATTGCCAAAGCCGCGACAGGAACGGATCGTTGAGATGATAGTGGCGCTCGATCGCCGCGCGAAATTCGGGAGGCACCGGATATTGCCCGACCATGGCTTGCACTGGGTCTCCCGGGGTGAGCTGCAGCATGCCGAAGACCAGGAGAACGACGACGATCATGAGGGGGATCGCCTGGAGGCATCGACGAAACGCAAATCGCGCCATGATGTTGTGGTTCAGCTCAACCGGAAGAAATTTGCTGCATTCGTGTAAAGCCATTTTTCCATGACGCTGTCCTTGAGCGGTAGCGCCTCGTATTCGCCGAGCAGCTCCTCGAAGGGGACGTCGAAAATCCCTCGCGAAAGCCCGACCATGATCTTGTCCTGCAACAAGGTGTTGCCGAAGCGAAGAAACTGCTCCCAGCCCGAACCTTCCGTCCCGAAATGGCGCGGCCGATGCGCGGCCGTGTCGCAATAAAGATTGGGGTGCCGGCGCAAGAGGCCGACCATGTCGTTGACCCAGGGCCAACCTGCGAGCCCAGCGACGATCCGCAACTCCGGAAAATCGATCGCCACATCGTCGAGATGGCGCGGGTGGCCGAGATCGTAAGGGCGATCATTGGCATAGTTCATCGAGGTGTAGACGCGCACCGGCACGTCGAGCTCAACGCATTTCGCATAGAGCGGGTAATAGCGCCGATCGCTCGCCGGGATCATGTTGTAGAGCGCCACGACCCGCATGCCTCCGATCCCTTCCTCGCGCACGAGCCGCTCGAACTCGCGCACCGCGCGCATGCCGTCGAGCGGACTCATCGCGGCAAGGCTGATGAAGCGGTCGGGATGAGCCTTGGCGACGCGCGCCAACGTGGGGTTCGATGCGCCTCCGAGGATACCGACCTCGATGCCGGCCCGGTCCATGTCCGAAAGCAGGCTCGCGACACCAGCGCCCGGCACTGCGCCCTCCTCGGGAACGGAACGCTCGGCGCGTCCCTTGAAGATCAGATTGTAATTGTCGAAGCCATATCCGGGAGGACGCTGAAGACGGTCGGGCACGGGGTTTCCCGGCCGTCCCTGAATGGCTTCCTTGTAGTCGGGGGTATCTTCACCGGGCGGCAGGTTGCATTCGAGATCGATGACGCGGCGCAATTCGGCATCCTCCCCTGTCGATCGTCATGGCCGAACGTGCCGGGCAATCCAACCCGCTCAAAGCCCGGACATCCACCGCGGACGGGCGGTATCATCTTCGAAGCTCGGTTCTCGGATGCTAGGGTGGAGGTATTTCGCGGTCAATTGTCTAGACAAGTCAAAGTCGGCGCTCCGCCTTGGGCCGCCAGTCGTGGGCGCAAGACGATATTGTGCAAGGGCTCGCCGCGCGCCAGGCGGTCGAGATTGCCGGCGATGAAACGCCAGCGTCGCTCGATGAGCCCATCGGTCCAGGCCGAGCAATGCGGCGTCACGATCACATTGGAAAGCTCGTGGAAAGGAAAGCGCGATGGCCGCGCGGCGGGGTTGTCGGCCGTCGGATAGGCGTACCAGACGTCGAGCACCGCGCCCGCAATGCGGTGACCGCGAAGCGCCGTGTAGAGCGCCTCCTCATCGAGCACGGCGGCGCGCGCCACATTGATGATCACGAGCTCCGCCTTGCACAACGCGAGGCGCCGGGCATCGATGAGGCCGCGCGTCTCCTCGTTAAGGGGGCAGGTGACGGCGAGGAAATCGCAGCGAGGGAGCAATTCGTCGAGCTCCTTCATCGAGCCTTGCGCATCGACATGATCCTCGCCTGAACGCGGCGTGCGGGTGACCGCGGTCACGCGCATCTCGAAGGCCTTGGCCCGGCGCGCCACCGCGCGTCCGATATGGCCAAGCCCGATGAGACCAAGCGTCTTGCCGGCGAGCTCGCCATGGGTGTGCCCGGCGACGCCGACGCCGCCGGTCCAATCGCCGGCCCGAAAACCGGCATCGAGCCGCGCCAGCCGGATTTTCCATTCGAGCATGGCGAGCATCACATATTCGCTGACGGCGACCTCATGCTCATGCACATTGCAGAAGGTGCATTGAGGCGGGATCGCCGCCGCGACCACGCGGTCGTGCCCCGAGACCGGGCTCTGGATGAGCCTCAGCCTTGGCGCCGGCGGCATGGCGAGGCCGTAGCGTGTCGTGACCAGGGCGTCGGCCGACCGCAAGGCGGCTTCGAGCGAAGCTTCGCGCTCACTCTCGTCGAGCGTCGACACCTGCCAGTTCGTCGTCAGCAAATGTCGCAGCCGCTCGGCATGATTGGCCGAATAGGCATTGAGAAGAAGGACGTTGAGCATCGCTGCCGTTCAGCGAGCGCGGCTCGTTACATGGCCTTTGCGGCGGCTTTCGAGCTTCGGCTTGCGGTCGCGCCAAGGAGTGGCGAAGCGTTGCCCTCGCGCTTCGCGAGAAGCGCCTCGATCGCCGCCAAGAATACGCAGAGCGCGATGCCTTGCGCCGCCAGGCGCACTTCGGTCAGCGGCGGATTGGTGGGCGCGATGCGTAGCGTGCGGTCTTCAGGGTCGCGCCCCAAAGGGTGGGTCGCGCCGGCAGGCGTGAGCGCAAGCCCCATCCCCTTGGCGAGCTCGACGACGCGGCGCGCCGAGCCCGTCGACATGTCGAGCGTGACGAAATACCCGCCGTCGGGCCGCGTCCAGCGCGCGGCGCCGGTGCCATCGAGCCTCGCGCCAAGCGCCTCGGCCACGGCCGCGAATTTCGGCGCGAGAAGCGCGCGATGTTGATCCATGAGCTTGCGCAGCCCCGCGGCATCGCGCAAGAAACGCACATGCCGGAGCTGGTTCAGCTTGTCCGGACCGATGGTCCGCCGGTTCATCCGCGCGACGAGCCAGTGCATGTTCGCGGGCGAGGAAGCAAAGAACCCGAGCCCCGCCCCGCCGAAGGTGACCTTCGAGGTCGAGGCAAAGGCGAAAACGCGGTCGGGATGCCCGCCGGCGGTGCAAGCCTCGAAGATGCTCGCGACCTTGTGGCGCTTATCGCTCAGGTGGTGAACCGCATAGGCGTTGTCCCAGAACAGGCGGAAGTCGGGGGCGGCGGTGCGCATCGCGCCGAGCCGTCTCACGGTCTCCTCGGAATAGGTTTCGCCGGTCGGGTTGGAATATTGCGGGACGCACCACATGCCCTTGACGCCGGGCTCGGCGACGAGCCTCTCGACCACGTCCATGTCTGGGCCTTGTCCCGTGAGCGGCACGGGGACCATCCCAATGTCGTATTCCTCGCAGATAGCGAAATGCCGATCATAGCCCGGCACGGGACAGAGAAAGCGGATCGGCTTCTCTTCGCTCCAAGGCGCGCGACCGCCGGGGACGCCCTTCAAAAGGGCAAAGACGATGCAATCATGCATGAGCGCGAGGCTCGAATTATTGCCGACGAGAATCTGGTCGATCGGCGCGCCGAGCGCGTCGGCAAGCAGAGCTCGTGCCTCGGGAAGCCCCTGCGTGCCGCCGCCGTAATTGCGGGCATCCTCGCCTTTCTCGGTGATGTAATCGCCGTTGCCGGGCAACGAGAGCATTCCCGTGGAAAGGTCGAGCTGCTCGGGAGATGGCTTGCCGCGCGTCATGTCGAGCTTGAGGCCGCGTGCCCGGAATGCCTCGTAATCGGCCAGCGCCCGAACGCGAAGCTCGCTCAGCTCCTGTGTCGATCGGTTAGCGAGATCGCTCATGAATCACCTCCTCCGGTCCCGACCGTCCCTGGCACCGCCCGGGGCCGACGCGCCGCCCATCCGTCCGAAAAGGCCGGCGCCCCATGCCGGCTGTCGCCAAATTCGTCTAGGTGGTTTTCGGCGCGCGCGTCTCGATATGTGGTCTTTGCAAGGCTGCGGCATAGCCGCGATTCCACGTTGGCGCGAGCACAATCTCGCTGATGCACACATGTCTTGGCATGGTGGCGACGAAGAGCACGGTCTCGGCAAGGTCCTCGGACTGCAGCATCCTGGCACGATCCTCGGCGCTGACGGGCACGGGCCTGCGATCGAGGATCGGGGTTGCCACCTCGCCGGGACAAATGGCGCAAGAGCGGATTCCGTTCGCGAACTCCTCCATGTTGATGCTGGCGCTCATCGCGACGACGGCGTGCTTCGCTGCCGTGTAGCCCGGGCCGGAGAGCGGCGAGATGTGCTTGCCGGCGAGGGACGCGATATTGACGATCAGCCCATCCTTTTGCGCGCGCATGATCGGCAAGGCAGCCACCACACAGTAGAAGGCGCCGTGCAAATTTGCGCCGAGAATCTCATCGACCCGCGCCGGATTGAGAGCGGACCAGGAGCGTTCGAGAATATTCACCCCGGCGTTGTTGATCAGGATGTCGAGCCGGCCGAGCTTTTCGCGGATGCGGCGGGCCACAACTTCCACCGCCGCGCTGTCGACCACGTCCAGCACTTCGATCGTGGCGCTGGCACCGGCTTTGCCGATGAGCGACGCGGTCTCCTCGAGCAGCGCCTCGCGTCGACCCGAGAGCACGACGTCGGCGCCGGCCTTGGCGAGAGCGACGGCGGTCGCACGCCCAATTCCGCTTCCCGCTCCGGTCACCCAGGCGATTTTGCCTTTGATCGACGACATGGTTTGCTCCTGGAGGTGCGCTTGAGGATACGACGCCAGGCAAGCCGACCTGCCCGGCGTCAGCGGGCGCACGAGCGTGCCTCGCGCCATCGGCCTGAATGGCCGAGCCTGGCGTTACCGATTCACGTCGAGCGATTCAATAGCGCTCTTTGTTCGCCGGGCAGAGCGCGGGGTGCGTGCGGCTCGCTTGCATCGCGGATCCCACGAGTTGCGAGATAGCCGACGTTCCCTCTTGGATACGAAAGAGCGCGACCTAATGATGCCAGAAAAGAGCGAGCAGGATGATCACGGGAATGGGCACACCGAGGAGCCACAAAAGTATGCCGCGTCCAAAGCCCATGTGTTTTCTCCTTCCCGTTCCCGTCCGGCGCACGCATCGAGTGCGTCCACGACCTCAAATATACGCTCGGGGAGAGCGCCTGTTCCTCTTACCAGCAGGCTTTCGGGAAGCTCAGCTGGAGTGCCGTCGCTTCGCGCAAAAAAGCCCCGACGCGAAAGCGTCGGGGCTTTCTTGGAGCAAGGAACTCACTCGATGACGCGCACAACCCGGTGCGTGTGGCGATCGACGATCACACGCCTGTTGTTCAAGATGGTGTAGCTATAGGCGTCGTATTCCGGGACCGGATAATAGGTGACCGTATCCGGCAAGGTCTCACCCACGACCACGGGACCCTGGTACACGACAGAGGGCTGCGGAGGCAGGGCCGAGCCCGTGATCGCCCCGACCGCGCCGCCCACGGCGGCACCGACAGGCCCGCCGACCACGGCACCGACGGCGGCGCCACCCACGGCCCCACCCACGGTGCCTCCGGCGTTTTGAGCATAGGCGGCAGAACTCGTGAGCAGCGCGGTTGCCGCGACCGCGACATGGAATAGCTTCATGACCTTCTCCTTTTTGCAGCACCTGCTTTGCGCAACGACCGGGTGAATACGTGCGACCGAAGACGGAGTTCCATGCGATGCGAGCCGCGGCGCGGCTCGAGTGAGATGACGCTAATTTTCAACCGGCGGCGAATCTCTCATCTTGCCTTGTCCCCGGCGGACTCTAATCCTGCGCATTCTGACCCGATTTCTTCGGCGCCGCGCCAAAAGGCTCGAAATCGGCCGGATCCGCGCGGTTTTGGTAGTTCCCGCCAAGCCATCCATTTTGGAACTTCGCGGCTCATTGAAAGATTATGTTGCCGGAATTGATGGGAGGAACCGTCATGCAATCCGACGCGACGATGGACAGAAAATCGAGTGATGGTGAATCAAGCCGCAAGGATTTCGAGACATTGCGCCGCGATGTCGCCAAGCTCGCGCAGACCGTGAGCGGCCTTGCGCAGAATCAGGCCGCGACCGCTCGCGGGCAGGTCACGGAAGCCCTGGGGGTCGCTTCCGATCAGATCGCCCAATCCGCGGCCGCGACACAGGACAAAGTCATGTCGCTCGAGGCCGATCTTGAAACCTATGTGCGACAAAAGCCCTTGTACTCGGTGCTTGTCGCACTCGGGGTCGGATTCCTTCTCGGGAAGATGAGCGGATAAGGCAAGCGACGAACGATCTCGCGGCCGGCGTCTTGCGCGCAGTGCCTCATAGGGCGCCGGACGTCGACTTGCGAACGCGGCGAGACCCGCGAGCTCATTTCAGCTTCATGGCTGCAAGCGCGATGAGCTTGAGCTTGTCGGGATCGCGTTGCCCTGCTTCCACCGCGGCCATGATGTGCTTGGTGAGCGCAGCGGAGGCCTCAGTCTTTTGCGCAAGCGGCATGGGTTTTGCCGCGTTCGCTTCGATCTCTTGCCACGCCGCGTCAAAGGCGGCGGCGATGATGTTGACGGTCTCAGGATCAAAAGCTCGCGCCATGGCTTCTCGTTTCAGCGGGCGAACAATCGTTTCCGGCCCCTACGCTCCGTTGCCAGCTTGCAAACTACGCCTTCAAGGGCGCATGATAAAGATGCAAAACAACCAGATATACTGGTGACTATCTACCAGTTCACCGGGGCCAGATCGCATCCCTGCCCATGATGCCGCGCTCTCGCGCCCAAATGACTGCGGCCGCTCGCCGCCTGACGCCGATCTTGTTGTACAGAGAGGAGATGTGATTGCGAACGGTGTTGGGTGAAAGCCGCAGCGTGACGCTCATCTCCTTGTCGCTTTCACCTTGGCAGATCAGCGAGAGCACTTGCCGCTCGCGCGGGGTCAAATCCTCGACGGCCGCGCTCGGCGCGTGGGATTTGGGTGTGCGTCGCAGGGCGGCGAGTTTTTCGACCACGGCGCGGCTGAACCAGGAGGTGTCGGCCATCACGGTCTCGATTGCAGTGATCAACTCGGCTTGCGACCGCCTTTGCTCGGTCACGTCCTGGAGGACGCACAAAACGCTGTTCCCATCATTGATGGTCACGGCGTCGGCGAAGGCGAGGCAGTCGATTACCGTGCCGTCCTTCGCTTGTAGCTGAAGGTCGACGTTCCGGACACTCCCCGCTCCCTTCACCTCGGCTTCGAAGCGCTGCCCCGCTCCCTTGTCTGACCAGAGCTCCAGCTCATTCGCGCGTCGCCCGAGGAGTTCCTCCTCGGCGTATCCGGACATTCGCTTGAAGGCTTCGTTTACGTCGGTGAGCGTGAATTCATCGAGCTTCCAAATCATTGCCGGCACGGGGGACAGCCGGAAGGATTTTGCGAAGCGCTCCTCGCTTTGGCGCAAGGCCATCTCGGCCTTCTTGCGGGGGTCCAGATCGGCGAAGGTGAACAGGATGCATTTTTGATCCGCGATCTCGATCGGCTCGCCGGCCACGATCACGGCCTTGAAGGCGCCGTTCGGCATGGGCAGGGAGGCTTCCATTTGCGGTATGGTGCGACCTTCCTTCAACCGTTCGAGCGCAAGATCGCGCTTCTGAGCCTCGTTGAGGACGTCGAGCTTGGCGAGTGAAACTCCGATCACGTCGCGACGCGCACGACCGGTCATCTCGAGGAAGCCCGGGTTTACCTTGATGTAGCGGCGGTCGGACAGGCGGCAGATGATGGCGGGCGCCGGATTGGCGTTGAACGCGCTCTCGAAGCGCTCCTCGGCCTCGAAGCGCTCCGTCTCATCGCGGATGACAAGCACGTGGTAATCGAGCTCTCCGCCGTTATCACGGATGGCGAGACTGCGGAACACGAGGTAGCTTTGTCGCGCGTCATGCCCGACGCGCCGCATCCGCAACGTCACCTCGTCGAAGGTCTCCCCGGCGACAGTTCGCTCGACGGGATATTTTGCGCTTTCGACCGGGCGATTGTTTCGATACTTGAGCTTGTAACGGCGCCGGTATTCGGAGGGCTTGCTTCCGAGATCCTTGATCCGCCGCACCCCATGCATCGCGAGCGCGGCCTCGTTGGCCCATTGGATCTTCCCGTCCGCGTCGAACAGGATGATGCCCTCGGTGAGCCCGGTGATGATTTGCTGGAATTGCCGGTAGCTGCGGGTCGGCTTCAATTTCGCGACCTCACGCCGCCGGCACGGCGGAATTCGTCCACCACGAAAACGAGAAAGCGAACCCCGAAAATGCCGGCGTTCGTTCTGCGCCTAGTGATGGGTGAAAAGTGCAAGAAGAATGATGATCGGTATCGGCACACCGAGCAGCCACAGAAGAATTGAACGGCCCATGTCGTGTTCCTTTCCCGTCAACCCATGAAGATCATTGCCAGCCTCAAGCTTCGATAACGGCACGGTCGCGAAGCTCTCCGCCTTCGGTTGCGGCCAGGCTTGCGGCGAAAGCGCCGAGAAGCATCGAGGCAGCAAGCCAAAGGGAGAAGCGCGCCGCGGCCTTGCGCGCCGCGTCGGCAGTCGCTTTTGCCTGATCGATCACCTCGCTGATGCGCTTTTCAGCGTCGGTTTGGTTCAAGCCCGTGCGCGAAGCCACAAGTTGAGCGAGATAGCTTCGATCATTTGGCGAAACATCGCCTTCCCGCAAGCCATTGGTCAAAATCCTTACGACCTCTCCTCGGTTGTCGGCCGTGGAGGCCGGCGCGCCGGAGGGCCGCAGCAGCGCATCCGCGTAATAATCGAGCGGGGAGCCGCCAATCTGGCGGGCTGTGGCGCTTGCCGTCTGCGTAAGCGCAGCCGTCGCGCCGCCCGCGATATTGGCGGATGCCGCGGCGAGGAAAGCCGCGCCGATCACCGTGGCGAAAGCCCAGGCGAGGAATCCGTGCGCCGTGTCGCGGAAATAGACTTCATGCGTATGGAGCCTCGCCCATCTCCTGCGCAGCCGCCCCGCGAGATAGCCGCCGATCGTGGAGGCGAGGCAGGCCGCGACGAGGAGATAGATACCGGCGGCGACGCTCAGCGTCGCCGCTGATGCGCCGGAGCTTGACCAGGGGGAAACGGCCGAGAAGCCCATTCCGGCCCCGAAGGCCAGGAGCACGAGCGACAAAGCCGCGATCACCACCGCGCCCGCCGCGACCGCGCCCCAGGAAACGCCGGTGAGCGAAGCTTCCGCGGAGATGGTTTCGGGCGTGGTGGTCTGTGACATGGGAACGGCAATCCTCCGTACGGTCGAGACGACCAAAACCCAATTCGAGAAAGGCCGCGAAGGTTCCCGAAAGGCGTAGGGCGCTACGGCCGGCGGCTCGGTGAACGATCTATCCTCCTTGGCCGACCACGGTCAGGAGCGGGCGGGATGATGGGGCACTTTTCTCCTTGGGCTCGTCCCCCCGGGTCGCGGCGTGAACGCAAGCCTTCACGGCCTCGCGCAGCGAGCTTGCATGGTGATCGGCGCTCGCGCCCACGCCGAGCCTTTCGTCTTTCGCGTCGGTGCTCGGCGCCGGCCACAAGCCGACGAGCACCTCTTCCTTGGGCATTCGCTGATGCAGCCGGCGCAACAAATGGCGCACATGGGGAAGGTTGCGCTCGACCTCAAGGCAGGTGATGCAGATCATCGCCACGCCCTCGGCCGCGAAGCTCGTGCCGCGCGACCGCGAAATCGCGGCATGGGACACCGTGTGCGCGCCCAAGCCGTGCTTACCGAGGAGTTGGGCCAGCATGGCCGAAGCCGTGTCATCGAAGGGGCCGCGGCCGCTGACGCACAGAATGGGCGTCTCGCCTTGCCAGGCGGCGGGGAGCTCCTCGCGCCGAAGGACGGGGATCTCCTCGGCCGGAGGCCTCGAGGAGACGCGTTCGTCATCGGCCTCTCCCTTGTCCCGCCCCTTCGCCTCGACCGGTGGGTTGGAATCGTCAAACGCATCGAGCTCGTGAATGAGCGCGCTCAAATCCTCCTTGATCTGCTCGAGCTTCTGCGGGCCGATGACGCCCCTCTCCACGTCCTGGGCGGCAAGCCTCATCCCTTCGAGCGCGACCTCGTCGTAGTAAGCTGAGAGCGGGCGCTCCTTGAGCAGGAACTCGGCCTGGTCGAGCGCCTCATCGGGGTCGCCGGCGATCATGCGTTGGTAGAAGTTCTCGACGGGGGTGAGGGCGGGGCGATCTCCCAAGGCGATGTCGAGGAATTCCAGGCGGTCGACATGACGCCCGAGCACGAGGAGACACAGCGTGAGCGGGGTCGAGAGAATGAGGCCGAGGGGTCCCCATAGCCATGTCCAAAATGTCGCCGAGACCAGGACCGACATGGGGGACAATCCCGTGCTGTGGCCGTAGAGGAGCGGCTCGACGGCTTGGCTGGTCGTGATTTCGACGGTGGTGTAGAGCGCGGCCGTCCATAGCAGCATTGTCCAGCCAGGATCCACGGCGGAGGCCAGCGCCAGCGGCGGGATCGCCGACAGCGGCGCGCCGATATAGGGAATGAAACGCAGAAGCGCGCTGGATACCGCCCACACGATCGGCGAGGGCACTCCGATGAAGGAAAGGCCGATGCCGATAATGACGCCAAAGCCCGCATTGACGCCCAAAAGCATCAGCAAATAATCGCTGAGCCGTTCGGCGGCGTCGTCCATCGCCAGCGTGGTGCGGTGCAAATCCCTGGAGCCGAACAGGCTGATCAGGCGGTCGCGCAGGTCCTCTCGCTGCAATAGAATGAAGATCGCTACGACAAAGGTTGCCGCAAGCGTCGCCAGCGGGCTCACCACGGGAGTGAGTATGCTTTCGGCAAGCTCCAGTGGGGAAAGCTCGGGCTGATGCACTTCGACGGGGAGCGGCTTCTGCTCCGGAACTGATTTGGTCTGCGCGGCGTCGCTGTTGGGTGAGGCGGGCTTGCCCTGATCGGGTTGCGCCGGCTCGAGTTGCCGTGTCCAGCGTGAGACGAGGCCGGACGCTTTTTCAAAGGTCGCCTTGCGTACGGCCTCGATCTTGGAACGGATGGTCGTCTCGTAGCGCGGCACTTGTTCGGCCGTGTCGGCCAATTGCGTGCCGATCAACCCAGCGATCCCGAGCACCACCGCGACCGCGAGAAGTGCGGCCAGCAGGACGGAAGGAACCCGCCAGAGACCGAGGCGCCGCAGGAGCTTGACCATGGGCGCGAGCACGAAGGCTAATAAAACGGCGAGCGTAATCGGGATAATGACTTCGCGCGCCAAGTAAAGGCCGGCAACGATCACAACGAATAACGCAAGATTCACTAAAGTGGTGAGGCTCGCATTATTGTCCGCGGGACGAACCAGCGTCGAAGGTCTGGCCGCGGGAGGGATTTGATCCGGCATTGGCATGGACCCGGCGACCGTGGATGGATTCGAGAAACCATCCATGGCGACGATTTGTTCCGGCAATCCGCGTCAGGCGCCTGAAAGGGGCAAGACGTTCGTCGCCGGCCGCGCCTGGTTTCCAAGCGGGCGATCGCGGAAAGCACGGCTCGGCTTCAAGCCGCTTGCCCGATCACCTACGTGCGAAGTCCTGCCTCAAGCCGAGGCGAGGACAACATCGAAGCGGGCGAGCATCGTCTCCCCCGCCGTCGAAATCCGCATCACCAGCTCCCGGCGGAAGAGGCCGTCGCTGCGATTTCTTTCCTCATCCGGAAAATAGAATTGCGTCGTCAGCACGGCTTCACCGGGCGCCTGGACCTTGACATGGTAGTGGCGGGTGCGGCCCGGATAGAGCCCCGGCAGAATGGTGCGGAAAGCGTAGCGCCCGTCGGCATCGGTGAAGACATGGCCGCGCAGGCCGAAACCTCTGTTGTCATAGACGCCCTTGTCGTCGGCGTGCCAAAGATCGACGAGGGCCTTGCGGACAGGGCGGCAGGAACGGGTCAGCACAAGCCCGGAGAGCTCGACCTGACGCCCGCTGATGCCGGGGGTCCGCAGATCGGCGCGGCGCGGCGAGTGCGGCTTGAAATAAGGCCCCTCGGTCTCCGCAAGCGTCGGCTCGCCATGGTCGTCGCAGGCGGGCGTCGGGGGAAGGCCTTGTTGCGCAAAGGCGTCGTCGCTCGCGATCAACAGCCCCCCGGCAACGAAGGAGCCCGTCGCCAGGATCTGCCGGCGCGAGACGTTGCCGCGCGAGACTTTGCCGCGCGAGACTTGGCGGCGCGGTACTTGGTGGCGCGATACTTGGTGGCGCGACGGCAGAGGGTCATCCTCGCTCATCAATCCTCTCCTGAGAAGCGCGTTGTTTCATCCTTGTCCGCTGCGTTGTAGCACGGGCTGTCGCGAGCGTCTTTTACGCGAATTAGCATCGGCCAGGCGGATTGCCGATCAGGTCATGGCCGGTAATCTCGCGAGATCGCGGCCGATCGTGATGGCTATGCTACTCAGCCACTCATGGTGGCCACCATGCCGACGGCCGCGGCACCCATCACGGCCGTTGCGAGCCAACCCACGAGCTTGAGCGGCAGCGGCAGGGTGAAGCGGCCCATGCTGGCCCTTCGGCTGGCGAGGTGCATCATCAGTGCCATCAAGGGGGCGGCCACGACACCGTTGATGACCGCGCTCCAGAACAGCGCCTTGAACGGATCAAGGGCGATGAAGTTCAAGAGCGCCCCGATCCCGGTCGCGACCGCGATGGTGATGTAGAATTCGACTGCTCGGCCGGGCCGGCGTGCGAGGCCAGCGTGCCAGCCGAAGGTTTCGCTCAAGGCATAGGCCGCGGAGCCCGCAAGCACGGGAAGGGCGAGCAATCCCGTGCCGATAATGCCGAGCGCGAACACGAAAAATACGAACGGCCCCGCGATCGGGCGCAACGCCTCGGCGGCCTGGGCGGAAGTTTGGATATCGGTGACGCCGTGAGCGTTGAGGGTCGCCGCGGTCGTGATCACGATGAAAAGCGCGACCGCATTCGACAGTGCCATGCCGAGGTAGGTGTCTATCCTGATGCGCTGGAACTCGGGCTCGGCTTGCTCGGGAGCCTGCCTGAGCGGTTTGGCGCCGTCACCTTCCGCGATCTCCTCCACTTCCTCGGAAGCCTGCCAGAAGAAGAGATAGGGGCTGATCGTCGTTCCGAGCACAGCCACCACGACAGTCAAAAAGCCGACATCGATAGAGACGTTGGGAACGACGAGGCTGTAGGCAACACTCCCCCAAGGCACGTGGACCACGAAGGCCGTGCCGACATAGGCGAAGAGCGAAAGCGTCAGCCATTTGAGCACCGAAACGTAACTGGAGTAGCGGACGAACACCTCGAGCAGAACCGAGACAAGCGCGAAAACGCCGACGTAGAGCCATGCCGGTCCCCCGATCAAAAGATTGACCGCGGCAGCCATCGCGCCGAGATCGGCTCCGATATTGATCGTGTTGGCGAGGAGAAGGAGAGAGACCAGCGTGTAGAGGACGGGCCTCGAGTAATGTTGCCGGATGACGCCGGCGAGCCCCTTTCCCGTTACCCGGCCGACGCGCGCGCTGATCTCCTGAATGGCGCACATGAGGGGCCAGGTGAACAAAAGTATCCAACCCAGTTGATACCCGTATTGCGCTCCGGTTTGAGAATAGGTCGCGATCCCGCTCGGGTCATCATCCGAGGCGCCGGTGATCAGGCCGGGACCGAGGATTTGGAGAAGCTTGGGGGCTTTCGGCTGCTTGACGGAGCGCGTCTCGGCGCGATCTTGCGAAAGGAACGCCTCGGACATCTGAAACCGCCTATTGCGCGCGCCGTCAGATCTGTTCGACCTTACAAAGGCGAGCGCCCAAGGAGCGCCATGATGAGGACAATCAGCAAGATCAGCCCGAGCAGGCCGGAGGGGCCATAGCCCCAACCCGAGCTGTAGCCCCATCTCGGATAGGTGCCGACGCTGCCAAACAGGAGAATGATCAGCAGCAGGATCAGCAAGAGGCTCATGTTCGGTCCTCCGTCATTGATTGACCAGGTCTCGATACGCGAAGCCCGCGTCTAAGTTCCCCAATTCTCTCGCCCAGCAATGGTTTCATGGGTAAATCCGTGCCCGCTGCCCTATGTCTTCAAGAAATTGCTTTCACGATTTGCGTGGAAGAGAGGATCCGGCGAGGATCCCTATCGTTCACTCAGGTCTTCGGTTGCGCGGGATGCCGTTGCCATGGATGTCCGCGTGAAAAGCGGGTTGGCTCGTACTGGCGATATCGTGAAGTCGAGGCGTGGTGGCGCTTGGGAACCGTTAAGTCTTTGGCTCCTGTTGGATTTTAGGGAATCTCAATCTTGGGCTCGGGCCGAACCGCCTGCAAAAGCGTTCAATCGTGAAGGCAGGCGTGGCGACAAATCACGTCGGGACGCGTATAATTAAAGTCGATCAAGGTCGCGGGTCCGGGTAACCAGCCACCTCGCTCTCGTCTCGCCATCACCCGGGGCCGTAGCCCTGCGTTCGGGAGGACGGATATGGCGAATTTGCATGTAATTGCTGGCGCGAGCGGCACCTGGATGCGCCCCGCTATACGCAAGATTGACCTCACGGATATTAAAGATGCGTTGGCTAAAGGCCTCGATGACTTTCTGACGATGCCATCGCATCTCGTCTTCCTTTGCCTCATCTATCCCGTCGTCGGAGCCTGCCTCGCGGCCAGCAATGCGTTGTTCCTGCTTTATCCGCTCGCCTCGGGATTTGCGCTCATCGGGCCTTTCGCGGCAATCGGGCTTTACGAATTGAGCCGGCGCCGAGAGCTCGGGATCGATATCTCCTGGCGGCACGCTTTCGATGTGTTGAGCTCGCCGGCGCTGCCCTCGATCCTGGCGCTCGGCCTCCTGCTGATGGTGATCTTTCTTTGCTGGCTTGCGACCGCGCAAGCGCTTTATGTCTGGCTCTTCGGCCCTGAGCCTCCGCACTCCTACGGACAGTTCATCGAGGACGTGCTCACGACGCCGCACGGATGGGCGCTCATCATTCTCGGAAACGGGATCGGCTTCATTTTTGCCGCGCTGGTCTTGAGCATCAGCGCCATTTCCTTCCCTCTGCTTATCGACCGCGATGTGGGCGCGGCGGTCGCCATTCACACCTCCATTCGGGCTGTGCTCGCCAATCCGGTGATGATGGCGCTTTGGGGCCTCATCGTCGCCGTGCTCCTGGTGCTCGGCACCATCCCCTTGTTCATCGGGCTTGCGGTCGTCATGCCGATCCTCGGCCATGCGACCTGGCACCTTTACCGCAAGCTCGTCGAGCCGGCCGGCGATGAGAGCCCGGTCGTCCTGGCGGAAGACGGGAGTTATTGAGGGAAGGGCCTCGAGGTGCGGGTGCGGTCCGGCTCAAGATTGCCGGCCGAGGATCTTCGCCACCGCGGCGCGGACACGGCCCGCGGCGACGCGAAAGATCAGTGAAGCGGCGCCGAGTCGCGCCGGCGCGATCTCGGCTCCTTCGGGGGCGGAAAGGCGAGCGTCGAGATTTTGCGCGAAACTTTCCCCGACGCGCGAGACGAGATCGCGCACGAGGTTCGAACGGCTGAATTGAGCCAGCGGGCCGGTGAGCGAATAGCCGAGCTCGACTTCGACGCGCGTCACCTCCTCACCTGTCGGGCCGGCTTCCTGGTGAAGCCGATAAGCGACCTCGCCCGAGGCGTTCGAGCCGCTCTTGCGGTCCCCGCCCTTGCCCGTGATCATCTGCCGGTGTTCGGCCGGGAAGCTCATGACGGTGCCTTCGCCGGCAAAGCTCGCCTTGATCGGGCCGAGCGCGACTTCCATCCTTCCGCTCGCTCGGCCGTCCACCAGCGGCCCGTCGAGCTTCATGCCCGGGATGCAGCTGGCAACGGTTTCAGCGTCCGCCATGAGCTGCCACACCGCTTCGCGCGGGTGCTCGAGCACGAAGCTTTGGGTGAGCTTCGTCGCCCCGGCAACCGCTTCGATGGCTCCGACCTCGACTTTGATGCGGCGGCGCTTCTTCGCCGTGCCCGCGCTCCGGGATGGGGGGGAGCCAGTTCGCTCACTTACCGCCTTTTCGCCGACGTGAGCCGTAACGAGGGGCGAGGTGGGCGCCTTCGCGGTGCCGCTTGCCGAGGCTTGCGGTCCCGGCGCCGGGCCGAGGCGCGGCGCGCGAACCGGCGGCATGGGGAGATCGAGCCCGGCACGCTCTCCCATGACGCGCTCGACCGCCCTGACGATGCCTACATAGCCGGTGCAGCGGCAAAGATTGCCGCTCATCTCGGTGCGGATCTGCGCGCCGGTCAAGCCGCCCTTTCGCCTTACGAGATCGCGCGCCGCGATCAGCATGCCGGGCGTGCAATAGCCGCATTGAAGCGCATGCGCCTCGCTGAACGCCTGGCGCAGCCGCGCCATCAGCTTGTCGTCATCGAAACCTTCGATGGTGCGCACCTCGGCGCCATCGCAGGTAACCGCATAGGTGATGCAGGAGCGGGCGATCTCGCCGTCGATCTCGACGGTGCAAGCCCCGCAAATGCCGTGCTCGCAGCCGATATGCGTGCCCGTCAACAGGAGGTGCTCGCGCAGGAAATCGGCAAGATGCGTGCGCGGCGTGACCTCGGCGCTCACCGATTCGCCGTTCACCCTAAGGGTGATCGCCGTCATGACGCCTGCGCCTTGTCGACGGCGCGCTTGATCGCAGCCATGTGGATGTTCAGCTGATAAGCGTCCCCCGCAAGCCCCGATTGCTTCAGCGTTTCGCGCACGGGCTCGAGAGGAGGGGGAAAGCTCGTGCCGAGGCCGGACGCCGCGGCATCGATCAGAATCGGCCGGCCTTGGGTCGCGCCGGCCACGAGGCGGAGCACACCTCGATCCGCATCGTGCACGACGGCGCCGATCGCATCGGCGAAATCCCCGGATTTGCGGCAAATCTTGGCAAAGCCCGCGCGCGCGCCTTTCGAGAGCCTCGGGATGCGAACGCCATCCAGAATCTCATCCGACTCGAGCTGCGTATCCAAGGCGCCCCGCATGAAATCGCTGAGCGCGACGCGCCGTTTGCCGTGCGGGCCGGTGAGCAGCACCTCGGCACCGAGCGCGATGAGGCAAGAGAGCCAATCGGCCGCCGGATCGGCATGCGCAAGGCTCCCGCCGATCGTTCCCCGCGTGCGCACGGCGCGATAAGCGATGCCGTGCGCCACTGCGGCGAGAAAGCCGTTCGACGGATCGGTGATGCGCTTGTCCTCGACCGACGCGTGGGTGACGCAGGCGCCGAGAATGACGGCGCTGCCGTCCTCCTCGACACGCGTGAGCTCGGGGATGCGCGTCACATCGATGATGAGGGCAGGTTGCACGAGGCGAAGATTGAGCATCGGCCCGAGCGTCTGCCCGCCCGCCAAGATCTTGGCGTCCGGATTTCCCGAAAGGAGCCGCACCGCCTCCGCGATCGTGCGCGGCCTTTCATAATTGAAGGCGACCGGCTTCATGGCGTGCTCTTTCCGGGACGCGTCCGGCCGACGGCTTCGACGATGCGCCGCGGCGTCACCGGCAGGTCGAGAAGCTCGCAGCCTAGAGCCTTGAGCGCATCATTGACCGCATTGGTGATCGCGGCGGGAGGCGCGATGGCGCCGCCCTCGCCGATGCCCTTCTGTCCGAAGCGCGTGTACGGAGAGGGGGTCTCCATGTGGAAAACCCGGATTTCGGGCACTTCGGTCGGGCCCGGAAGCAGATAATCGGCAAGCGTCGAGCCGAGCGGCTGGCCGCGGCCGTCGAAGGCCATCTCCTCATAGAGCGCGGTGCCGATCCCCTGTGCGGCCCCGCCATAAATCTGTCCGTCGACGATCATCGGGTTCACGAGCACGCCGCCGTCCTCGACGATGACGTAATCGATGATCTCGACTTCGCCTGTTTGCGGATCGACGGCGACCACCGCGGCGTGCGCCGCGTAGCTGAAGGTTCCCGTGTCGCGTTTTGCCTTGTAGCCCGCGGTGACCTCGAGCCCCGCGGGATCGACATCGGGCGGCAGCTCTTGCGGACGACGGTACCAGGTGCGCGCGATCTCGGCGACGGAGACGAGCCCGGAATTGGCGACGATATGGCCGGATTCGAGCCGGACATCCTCGGGCTTCGCCTGGAGCAGGCTCGCGCCGATGCGCTTCACGCGCACGGCCAATTGATCGCAGGCCTCGGCGACCGCGCCACCCGCGACGATCATGCAACGAGAGCCCCAGGTGCCGGTCGAATAAGGGGTCTCGGCGGTGTCGCCATGCACGAGCTTGATCAGCTCATGAGGAACGCCGAGGATCTCGTGGGCGACTTGCGAGAGCGTCGTCTCATGACCCTGGCCGTGACTGTGCGAGCCGACGCGCAGCTCCAGGCCGCCATCGGGCGTGAACCGCGCGTGGCATTGCTCGAAGCCGGGGACGAAGGGTATGCCCCAACCCGCGTAGACGCTCGTCCCGTGTCCCGCCTGCTCGGAATACATGGCGATCCCAAGGCCGAGAAGGCGCCCGTCCGGTTCGCCGCGCCTTTGTCTTTCGCGGGTCGCTTTAATGTCGACGGCGGCAAGACATCGACGCAGGGCTTCGGGATAGTCGCCGCTGTCGAAATGGCGCTTGGCGATATTGTCGAACGGCATCTGCTCGGGCCGCACCAGGCTCTTGAAGCGCAAATCGCTTGGCTCCTGCCGAAGCTCCCTTGCAAGCGCATCGAGGGTCACCTCGAGCGCGAAGCAAACTCCCGTGCGCGCCACGCCGCGATAGGGCAGAATGGGTGGCTTGTTCGTCGCGACCGAGTAGGTGCGGCAGCGGTAATGCGCAAAATCGTAAAGTCCGGGCAGGATGCTGCCGATCTGGCCGGCTTCGAGGCAAGCCGAGAAGGGATAGGCCGAATAAGCGCCCGCATCGACGGTCGCCACGCAATCGAGCGCGAGGAGGCGCCCCTCCCCATCCGCGTAGGCGGTGAGCACATAATGGTGCTCGCGGCAATCGGCGCCGGCGGTGAGGTTCTCGCGTCTGTCCTCGAGCCAGCGGAGCGGGCGCCCGAGCTTGCGCGTGCCCCAGGACAGCGCCACCTCCTCGGGTAAAAGAACGCCTTTGTAGCCGAAGCCCCCGCCGACATCGGGGGCGATCACGCGCACTTGGCCCTCATTCACGCCGAGGCATTCGGCAAGGCCGGCGCGCACGATATGGGATTGCTGGGTCGAGCTCGTCACGATGAGCTGGCCGAGGCGGCTGTTCCATTCGGCGATGACGCCGCGCCCCTCGATCGGGCTCATCACCTGACGAGCGGTGCGCAGCTCCCGCGTGACCGAGGTTCTGGCCTTCGCCTTCGCGGCCTCGAAATTCGCCTCGATCTCGGTCGTGAGATAGAGGTTGTCGCCCCAGTGCTCGTGCACGAGCGGCGCTCCGTCTTTCCGCCCCGCGAGCATGTCATGGACGGCCGGAAGCTCCTCATAGTCGACCTCGATCAGGGCCGCGATGTCCTCGGCCTCGGCACGGGTCGGCGCGATGCACATGGCGACGAGCTCGCCGACGTGGCGCACCTTGCCGGTCGCGAGGATCGGCTGGACCGATGATTTGAAGCCGGGAAGCGCCGTGTCGGCGCGAATCGGCGCCACGCCGACGAGGTCCTCGGCGATGAAGACGCGGGAACGGATGGAGGAAGGGATATGGATCCGCTTCAGGATCGCATGTGCGAAGCTGCTGCGCAAAAAGGCGACCTCGAGCATGCCGGCGGGCCGGATGTCGCCGACAAAGCCGCCGCGACCGCGCATGAAGCGGTCATCTTCCTTGCGGATCAGGCTTGCGCCAATTCCCTGCCCCGTCATCTGCGACGCCAAGCGATTCTCAATTGGTTCTATGTATAGGACAAGTGGATGCTAGCCATAGTGCCCTGGCAAAGGCAAGCGCGCCGGCTCAGCGCCGGCGCCGGTCGATGAGCTCGATGTTGAGCCGCACCACGTCGCCCGGATAGGTCACCTCTCCGAGATAGATCACCACATCATTCGCGTCGGTGACGACGCAGCGCGCTTCCGCGGTCGGCGCGCTGATGGCGATGTCGAGATGCCGGGCGGTCTCGACATCGGCCGCGCTGATCGACAAGGTCTGATGCGCGTGAGCGATGGGCACGCCCTTCATCTCGGCGAGCACGGCAAGCGCGGGATGGGCAGCGAAGCGCTTCGGCGTGCGCGCGTAAATCTCTCTTGCGATGTGCACGCGCGCCAAGGCGTAGGGTTCGCTGCCGCGCTTCTGGACGCTGCGAAGATAGGTGTAGGATGAAGCGGGCTTACCTTCCCCTTCGCCGATCAAGGGCGCTGGCGGCGCGTCCGTGGTGGGGAGAAGCTCGAGGACATTTTCCCGGATCGGCGCGATCAGACTCTCCCAATCGGTCGCGAGATGCAGCCAGCGCTTATTTTTTAGCGCTTTGGTGACGAAGGTGCCTCTTCCCTGATGGGACTTCAGCAAGCCCTCGCTCTGCAAAAGCTCGATCGCCTGGCGCACCGTCACGCGAGCGACGTCGAATTCGCGCTCCAATTGCTCGAGCGTAGCGATCTTGTCGCCGACGAGCCAGACCCCGTCCTGAATTCGCCGCCTCAGGACAGAGGCGACCTGGAGATATCGCGGTAGACGGCTGCTGGCGTCCTGCCGGCCAACCTTTCTTGCTCCGCTCGCCATTCCTCGCCCCTGCTGGCTTCAAGACATCCCAAAGCATGGCCTCACTCGTAAACCACTCCGTGCCTCACACAAAAGCGTCGAAGCTGGCAAGGCCGTCGCCGGAAAGTTTACGGCAATTCGACGCGATGTGGACGCGCTCAATCGCATCGCTCATTTGCGTTTGAGAATTTTTCATGGATCCGCTGGGTCATTATACATGCGTCCTACAGGCCGCCGGCCCGCCGACAAGACCGGCCGGGAGAGCTTGCGAGATTGCTGCCTTGTTTTGCGACGAGTTGTATGCTTGTTCTAATAACAGTACCATTTCGGTCCAGGACGCCCTCTACTGCCGGCTGGAGTGCGGCACAGCCTCACGGGAGTTTCGCCCATGACTTCGCCAACGACCAAGATGATCAACCTCAACGCCGACATCGCCGAGGGTTGGGGTGCCTATGACATCGGCAATGACGCGGAGCTGATGAAGATCATCAAATCGGCGAGCGTGGCCTGCGGCTTTCACGCGGGCGACCCCAACACCATGCATCGGCTGTGCACGCTGGCGAAGCAGGAGGGAGTGAGCATCGGGGTGCACCCCGGCTTCAATGATCTTTGGGGCTTCGGGCGCCGCCGCATTCAGATGAAGGCGAGCGACCTCGAATACATGGTGGCCTATCAGATCGGCGCGCTTCAGGCGATGGCATGCTACGCCGGCCTCAAGGTCACGCATCTCAAGCCGCACGGCGCCTTGAACAATATGGCGGCCGACGATGCGGATTACGCGATGGCCATCGGCCGGGCCATCAAGACCGTGGACAAGGACATCATCTATGTCGCGCTCTACGGCTCGCAAATGCAGAAGGCCGCCGAGAAGCTCGGCCTGCGCCTCGCGCGGGAGGGCTTCGTCGACCGAAAATATGATGATGACGGCAATCTCGCCTCGCGCTCCATTCCGGGCACCGTCCTCAAGGACCCGAAGGCGGCAATCGAGAACACTTTGCGCATGGTGCAGGAGAATGAGGTCGTCGCGATGTCGGGCAAGCGCGTGAAGGTCAATATCGACACCTTCTGCGTCCATGGCGATGAGGCGACGGGCGTCGCGGTCGCCGGCGCGGTGCGCAAGGCGCTCGAAGCCGCCGGCGTGAAGATCGTGCCGCTCCCCGAAATGAAGCTTTGAGACGGTACGGGCATGACGAGCGCGAAGCCGACGCTTGCCATCATCGGGGGAACCGGAGCCCTCGGCTCAGGCCTCGCGCAAGGTTTCGCCGCGGCCGGCTTTCCCGTGGTGATCGGATCGCGAACCGCCGAGAAAGGCGAGGAATTCGCGCGAAGCCTCGTCACGGCTGCGGGATCTCGCCAGGTCACGGGTGCTTCCAACGAGGCGGCCGCGAAGGCGGGCGATATCGTCTTCATCACAGTGCCTTGGGCCACGCAACCCGCGATCGTCGAGGCGATCAGGCCGCATGTGGAGGGCAAGCTCGTCGTCGACACCACGGTGCCGCTCGTGCCCCCCAAGGTCGCGCGCGTGCAATTGCCGGCGGAGGACTCGGCCGCCGTCGCGACGCAGAAACGGCTCGGAGCCGGCGCGCGCGTCGTCGCGGGGTTCCACAATATCGCCGCGCACAAGTTGAAGAGCGGCGCCGCCATCGATTGCGACGTTCTGATCTTCGGCGACGACCCGAAGGACCGCGAGACCGTGATCGGCCTCGCCAAAGCGATCGGATTGCGGGCGCTTCACGCGGGGCCGCTTGCCAATTCGACCGCCGCGGAGGCGTTGACCTCGGTGCTCATCGGCATCAATCGGGCCTATAAGGTGGACGGTGCGGGTATTCGCATCACCGGGATCGCCGAAGCTTGAGCCTGGCTGCTTTCAAGGTAAGCGGTGAAAAACCCTGGTTGCAGTGCCGGCGGCACAAGCCGATAGCCGCCAATTCGCTTCGTCCGAATGAGCGCCAAGACCAGGGATTGAAGGATGAGGGATTGAAGGACAAGGGATTGAAGCTTGCCGGTCACGATCACCGCCCTTGAGGATATTCCCCTCGTGCAACCGGGGCATGATCTCGCGGCCTTTTTGATCGAGGCGTTGGAGAGGGCCGATCTTAAGCCTTGTCCCTTCGACATTCTGGTCGTGGCGCAGAAAATCGTCTCGAAGGCGCAAGGACGCTTCCTCGATCTTGCGGCGATCGAGCCCTCGGAGCGTGCCATCGCGCTTTCCACAAAAACCGGCAAGGACCCGCGCCTCGTGGAGGCCATCTTGCGCGAATCGACCGAGGTCGTCCGTGCCAAGCGGGGCCTCATCATCGTCGAGACCCATGACGGTTTGGTCATGGCGAATGCCGGCATCGACCAGTCGAACTTGAGCGAAGCCGATCACGGCAAACGCGTGCTGCTTCTTCCGGAAGATGCGCAATCGAGCGCCGAAGAGCTCAAGGCAAGGCTCGATGCGCATTTTGATGCCGCGATCGGCGTCATCATATCGGATAGCGTCGGGCGCGCCTTCAGGCTCGGCACCGTCGGATTGGCGATCGGCGTGGCGGGTGTCCCGTCTTTGTGGGACCGGCGCGGCGAAGCCGATCTTTCCGGCCGCCGCCTCGAGGCGACGGAGATCGGTTTTGCCGATGCGGTCGCGGCCGCGGCGGTGCTCGTCATGGGAGAGGCCGCGGAAGGGCGACCGGCGGTGCTGGTGCGTGGCCTCGAATGGAAGGCGAAGGCGAGGCCGGCATCGGCGCTCGTTCGCCCGAAGAGCGAGGACATGTTCCGGTGAGAGCCGCGGGAGCAAGAGAAGGCGGTGCCGGAGAAGGCGGTGCCAGAGAAGGCGGTGCCAGAGAAGGCTTGGCGCGCCCCGGCGCGACCTATGTGGCGCTTTCGGGCGGGGTCGGCGGCGCCAAGCTCTCGCTTGGCCTTTCGCATCTTCTGGGATCGCGGCTCACCATCATCGTCAACACGGGCGATGATTTCGAGCATCTCGGCCTTCATGTCTCTCCCGATATCGACACGACAATCTACACCCTCTCCGGACTCGTGAACGAAGAGACCGGCTGGGGACGTCGCGACGAAAGCTGGAATTTCATGCGCGCGATCGAGGCGCTCGGGGGGCCTACATGGTTCAAGCTCGGCGATGGCGATCTCGCCATGCATGTGGATCGCAGCCGTAGGCTGCTCGTTGGTGAGACGCTGACGCAGATTTGCGCGGATTTCCGCGTCTGCCTCCGCGTCGAGCCGAAAGTGTTGCCGATGAGCGACGATAAGGTGCGAACGCTCGTCGACACGGATGCCGGCGCACTGGCCTTCCAGGAATATTTCGTGCGCCAGCAGTGCCGCCCGCGCGTTCGCGGCATCCGCTTCGCATGCGCGAGCGCGGCGCGCGCCCAACCCTTGGCATTGGAAGCGCTGGCGGCGCCGACACTCGCGGGCGTTATCATTTGCCCGTCGAACCCTTATCTCAGCGTCGATCCGATCCTTTCGGTTCCGGGCATCGCCGAGGCGCTTCGGGCATGCCAAGCTCCGGTGATCGCCGTCACTCCGATCATCGCGGGCAAGGCGGTCAAGGGGCCGACCGCGAAGATCATGGAGGAGCTCGGCCTTTCGGCTGACATGTCGACCGTCGCGCAGCATTATTCGGGGTTGATCGGCGGCTTCGTTCTCGACGAGGAGGACGCGCAGCGCGCATCCGTCCTCGCGCTGCCGACGCTCGTCACCAGGACGATGATGAAGACGCTCGATGACAAGATCGCCTTGGCGCGGGCCTGCATTTCGTTTTGCGAGAAGCTTCTCGCGCCGCGCGGCGAGAAGCGGGCGGAAGCCCAAGATGCGTAGCGCGGGCACCGAGGCAGTATGGGCGATCGTGCCCGTCAAAGGGCTCGCGCGCGCGAAGACGCGGCTTGCGCGTGTGCTTTCCCCGTCCGCGCGGCGCGAGCTCGTCCTCGCCATGTTCGAGGATGTGCTCGACATCTTGCGCGGCACGCAAGGTATCGGCCCCATTCTCGTCGTGACGGCGGACCCGAAGATCGCGGCTCTCGGCGAGCGCAAGCGAGCGACGATCCTGCGCGAGAGCCGCTCCTCGGGGCTGAATGCCGCGCTGCGGCGAGGAGCGCGCCATGCGCATCGCGAAGGCGCCAAGCGGGTGCTCTTCATTCCGGCCGATGTGCCGCTCGCGACGCCGGCGGAAATCGGCCGGATCGTGAGCGGCGCTCGACCGTCCGAGCGCCGCTCCGCGGTCATCGTGCCGGCGCGGCTTGGCGGGGGCACCAATGCGCTTATGCTTTCGCCTTCCGATGCGCTTTCGCCAAGCTTTGGCGAAGACAGCTTTGCTCGCCATTGCCGGCAAGCTTTCGAGCGCGGCCTCGAACCGCAAGTGGTGCGGCTGCGCGGCTTGAGCCATGATATCGATGAGCCGTCCGACCTTGCGGCGCTCTTCGAAGCGAAGCGTGGATCGGCACGCTATGCCTTGCTGCACGCGGTGCTCCGCGATCACGAGATTCGTCGCAAGACATCGCCGCGGATTATGATGAAGACGGTGCCGGCGGCGCCGATGGGAGTGAGCGAGCCATGATGAGCGGCATCGACCCAGGCAAGGTGCTCGACGCGGCCGAGAATGGCGAAATTCTCGATCGCGAAGAGGCGCTCGCGCTCGCGCGCTGCGTGCAAACCGACCGCATGGCGGCGATCGCCGAGAGGCTTTGCCTCGCAGGCCACGGCAACCACATCTCCTTTTCGAAGAAGGTCTTCATCCCGCTCACGCAACTTTGCGCGGATGTCTGTCATTACTGCACCTTCGCCCATGCGCCGCGAGGCGGAGAAGCCGCCTATTTGTCCCCGGAGGCGGTTCTCGACGTCGCGCGGCGAGGGGTTGAGCATGGGGTCAAGGAGGCGCTCTTCACGCTCGGCGACAAGCCCGAGCGTCGCTATGCGACGGCGCGCCAGGCGCTCGCCAAGCTCGGTCACGAGACGACACTCGGCTATCTCGAAGCTTCGGCCTCGCTCGTCCTCGAAAAGACGGGATTGCTGCCTCACCTCAACCCCGGCCTCATGGACGAGGCTTGGACAAGGCGGCTGCGCGGCGTCTCGGCATCGCAAGGCATCATGTTGGAAACGGCCTCCGAGCGGCTCTCGCGGCGTGGCGGCCCTCATTTCGGCTCTCCCGACAAGCATCCATCGGCGCGGCTTGCGACGATCGACGCCGCCGGTCGCGCCAGCGTGCCCTTCACCACGGGAATCCTGATCGGCATCGGCGAGACGCGCCTCGAGCGCCTCGAGGCGCTGCTCGCCATCCGCGATCTCCACGAGCGTCATGGTCACATCCAGGAAGTGATCGTCCAGAATTTCCGCGCCAAGCCCGGCACGCGGATGGCCGTCGCGCCCGAGCCCTCGCTCGAGGAGCAAATCTGGACGATCGCGGCCGCCCGCCTCATCTTCGGGCCGGCTATGAACATCCAGACGCCGCCCAATCTTCGCCCCGACGGCCTTGAGCCCCTCGTCCGTTCAGGCATCAATGATTGGGGCGGGGTTTCGCCGGTGACGCCCGATCACGTCAATCCCGAGGCGCCCTGGCCGCATTTGCAGGCGCTCGCGCGAGCGACCGAGAGGGCAGGGCGCATTCTCGTGGAGCGCCTTGCGGTTTATCCCGGCTTTGTCGCCGACCCACGGCGGTGGATCGCGCCACAAGTGCAAACGCCGGTGTTGCGGCTTTCAGACGGGCGGGGCCTCGCGCGCGAGGACAGCTGGTCACCCGGCGGACTCGAAGCTTTGCCGGTTGCCGGCGTTCAGCGCTTGCGAACCCAAGATGCGCAAGGCTCCCCACCGATCTTGGAAAGCCTTGATCGATTGGCGGATGGTTGCGGGCCTCGGGAGGCCGAGGTCGAAGCCTTGTTCGACGCCCGCGGCGCGAATTTCGCAGCCATATGCCGCGCCGCCGATCGCTTGCGAAAGGCCCGCGTCGGCGATCGCGTGACCTATGTCGTCAACCGCAACATCAACTACACGAATATCTGCACTTACGGGTGCAAATTTTGTGCTTTCTCAAAGGGGAGGCACAATCTTGGGCATCGGGACAAGCCCTATGATCTCGATCTCGGCGAGATCGCCGGGCGCGTGAAGGAGGCCTGGGCGCGCGGTGCGACGGAGGTCTGCCTGCAGGGCGGAATCCGTCCCGGCTACACGGGCGAAACCTATCTTTCGGTCGTGGAGGCCGTGAAATCCGCGGCGCCTGACATTCATGTGCATGCCTTCTCGCCGCTCGAGGTCTGGCATGGGGCGCAAACGCTTCGGCTTCCCTTGCGGGCCTACCTTTCGCGCCTCAAGGCGGCGGGGCTCGCGAGCCTCCCGGGCACGGCGGCGGAAATCCTCGATGATGAAGTCCGCGCCATTCTCTGCCCGGACAAGATCACGACCGCGCAATGGTTCGAGGTCATGGAAGCGGCCCATGATGTGGGCCTCAAAAGCACCGCGACCATCATGTTCGGCCATGTGGATGGCTATCGCCATTGGGCGCGTCATCTCTTGCGTGTGCGCGAGCTGCAGGCGAGGACAGGCGGCTTCACCGAATTCGTTCCCTTGCCTTTCGTCCACATGGAAGCCCCCATCTATCTCAAGGGCCAGTCGCGCAAGGGACCGACCTTCCGCGAAGCCGTGCTGGTGCACGCGGTGGCGCGGCTCGTGCTCGACCCTCTCATCACCAATATCCAGACCTCCTGGGTGAAGATGGGGCCCGAAGGCGCCGTGCTTTGCCTTTCGGCAGGCGCCAATGATTTCGGCGGTGTGCTGATGAATGAATCGATCACGCGCGCGGCCGGTGCCGCGCATGGGCAAGAGATCAGCGCAAAAGATATCGAAGGGTTGATTGGCGCGGCCGGTCGGGAGTCGCGCCAGCGCACCACCGACTATGGCGAGCCGACGCGGGAGCGCAGGCTCGCATCGACGCGAGCGTCGGTGGCGTCGGCGGCACCGCCGGTCGAGCTCATCGATGCGAGCCCGAGTCTCGGTGAGGGGCCGGAGGGAAACACCATCTTGGCCCCCAGCCTTGGCGCTTAGCGGCGCTGAGCGGTTGATCCGGCGCGAGAACCGTTCGATATTGGTACTAAGAATAGGATGATGGGTAGAGTGAATCGATTCTTTCCAACCGGAGGTGGGGCGACATGTCCCTGAGTCCTTTCGATTTTCCCACTCGCGTCGAGGACGTGGCGGTGCGCCGGCAAGCCTTGCAGCTTCTCGGCGAGAATCGCGTGCGGCTTCCGACCTTCGCCGAAATCGCCGCGCCGCAGACGGCGCCCGTCGCCATTCGGGCGGGCCTCATCGATGTCGCGCCCGACGGGCCGCACCCGTATAATCTCTACCGGGTGAACTGGTTCAACGATTTGCGCCGCAAGGGGCAGGTCTCGGTCCCGCACTGCGTCGAGCTGCCGGAGGCGCTCACCGGCGTTCCCGCCCGCATCGTCGTGGCGCTCGGCACGCTCTTCCCGATGATCCGCGCGCATAAGGTGCTCGCGGCTTATGCTTGTCTCGCGCCTCGCCTGGTGAGCGGGCGCTTCGATCCGACGAAGCAGCGCGCCGTGTGGCCATCGACCGGCAATTATTGCCGCGGTGGCGTCGCCATCTCGCGCATCCTCGGTTGCCGCGCGGTCGCCGTGCTGCCCGCCGGCATGAGCCAGGAGCGCTTCGACTGGTTGGGCAAATGGGTGAGCGCGCCACAGGACATCATCCGCACGCCCGGCAGCGAGGCGAATGTCAAGGAAATCTACGACCGCTGCGCCGAGCTCACGCGCGACCCGGTAAACGACATCGTCAACCAGTTCAGCGAGTTCGGCAATTATCTCGCCCATTGGCGCTGCACCGGTCCGGCGCTCGGGACGATCTTCGACTCGCTCGCCTCCGGCTCCAACGGCTTGCAGCTTGCAGGCTTCGTCTCGGCGAGCGGGTCCGCCGGCACGCTCGCGGCGGGCGACTATCTCAAGGAGAAATATGGAGCCAAGGTCGCGGTCGTCGAAGCCGCCGAGTGCCCGACCTTGCTGAACAACGGCTATGGCGAGCACAATATCCAGGGGATCGGCGACAAACACGTCCCCTTGATCCACAACGTCATGAACACCGACGTGGTGATCGGCGTCTCCGACAAGGCGACGGACGGCTTGAATGCCGTGTTCAACACCGAGATCGGGAAGGCCTATCTCGCGCGCCGGCTCGGGCTTTCGGAAGAGATGCTGGCGAGGCTCTCGATGTTCGGGCTGTCGAGCATCGCCAATGTGCTCGGCGCGATCAAGCTCGCAAAGCGTTACCGGCTGGGCTCCGACAGCGTCATCATCACGGTTGCGACGGATGGCGCTGAGCTCTACGCCAGCGAGGTGCGCCGCTATCTCGAGCGGCGCCATAATTCCGGAGAGCTATCCTCCGAGACGGCGGCCGAGCTCGTCGGCGCGCATTTGCTCGGCGCCGACACCGAGAACATGCTCGAAGCGACGCATCAGGAACGCGAGCGGATATTCAATCTCGGCTATTTCACCTGGGTGGAGCAACAGGGCATCACGCTTGCCGATTTCGATCGGCGAAAGCATCAGGCGTTCTGGCGCCGCTTGCAGGATCTCGTGCCGCAATGGGACGAGATGATCACGGCCTTCAACCGCGACAGCGGCATGGAAGCCGGGCGCGATCGCATGCGGGCGTGAAGGAGAAAGTTTCGAACATGAGCATCGAGCCGCTGGTCAAATCCTATTCGGCGCTGCGTCACGAGACGCTGACGCGCGATCGGGGCTTGCGCGAAAAGGTCATGACGCTCGAAGAAGCAGCGAAGCTCGTGCATGACGGGGATCACGTCGCCATCGGCGGCTGCACCGTGTCGCGCACGCCGCTCGCCATGATCTGGGCGCTGATCCGAGACCGCAAGCGCGAGCTCGTGATCTCGCGCTCGATCACCTCGACCGAAGGCGATCTGTTCTTCGCCTCGGGCGTGTCGAAGCACGTCATCACGAGCTGGTTCACGCAAGGGATCGTCTGGGGCGTCTCCAAGGTGATGCGCCACCACACGGAGAACAAGCTCGCGAAATTCGAGGAATGGAGCCATATGTCGATCGGCCTTCGCTACCGCGCGGGCGCGATGGGCGTTCCCTTCATGCCGTCGCGAACCATGCTCGGCTCGGATGTCGGCAAGCGCGTTGGCGACGAGATCAAGGTGATGGATTGCCCGTTCACCGGCGAGAAGGTCGTGCTTTTGCCGGCGCTCAACCCGGATGTCGCGCTCATCCATGTGCAGCGTTGCGACGCTTACGGCAATGCGCAGCTCGACGGGCTGCAATTCATGGACATCGACATGGCGATGGCGGCGAACAAGGTCATCCTCACGACCGAGCGCATCGTGAGCAATGATCAGATCCGCCGCACCCCCGATCGCACGCGCATCCCGTTCTTCACCGTGGATGCGGTGGTCGAGGCGCCTTTCGGCTGCGCGCCGCACGAATGCTACGGGCTTTACGAGCCCTTCTTCGAGCATCTCGACTATTACGCAAAGATCAGCTCGCAAGACCCGGTGAAGGGTCCGCAGCAATATCTCGATGAGTTTTATTACGGACCGAAGAGCTGGCCCGATTATCTGGCGAAGCTCGGCATGGAGGCTTTGCTCGACGCCAGCCGCCGCGGACGGAGCGTTCACAATGACTAGGCACACGAAACCCACCTCGACCTTCACCACGTCGGAGCTCTTGGCCGTGATGGCGTCGCGCCTGATGACGAATGGCCAGATCGTCTTCGCCGGCATCGGTGTCCCGCTGCTCGCCGCGACCCTGGCGCAGCGCCTCTTCGCGCCGCAACTGACGATCCTCTTCGAGGGCGGCACGATCGGCCCCTTCATCGTGCCGGGCGAGCTGCCTCCATCCACCAATGAGCAGCGCTGCACGCGGCGCTCGAACATGGTGCTGCCCATCACCGACGTGCTGCTCCTCTTGCAGCGCGGCTATGTCGACATCGGTTTCATGGGAGGGGCGCAAATCGATCGCTTCGGCAATCTCAACTCCTCCTTCATCGGGGATGCCGAGAATCCGAAGATCCGCCTGCCCGGCACGGGCGGCGGCAATGACATCTCTTCCCTCACCAACATGATCGTCGCCATGAAGCACGAGAAGCGCCGCTTCGTCGCGGACGTCGATTTCGTCACTTCGCCCGGCTGGCTGAAGGGCGGCCGGTCGCGCGCGGCGTCCGGCTTGCCGCAAGGCGGCCTGTGGCGCGTCGTCACCGACCTTGCGATCATGGGCTTCGACGAGGACACGCGACAGATGAAGGTGCTCGGCTTGCACCACGGCGTGACCCGCGAGCAGGTGCAGGAGAATACCGGCTTCGAGCTCAAATTCGACGACAAGATCGAGACGACGGCGCTGCCGCGCGCCGAGGAGCTCGAGGTGTTGCGCGAGCTCGACCCCCAAGCGCTTTACACCGCCTGACGCGACGCGATCGGCGGCATCGAAACAAGGACTCTACGTATGGCCAAGAAGAAGCAAACCGAGTTCGGCATCGCGATGCGGAATTTCACCAAATATCCGGAGATGCCGAGCGCCAAGGACCTGATCGACTACGGCGTGCGCATGGAAGAGCTCGGCTATGAATCGCTCTGGGCCTGGGACCATCTGCTTCTCGGCGTCGACCCGAATTTCCCGATCCACGAGGCGCTCACCATCCTGACCGCGGTCGCCGCGCGCACGTCGAAGATCAGGGTCGGGACCGGCATCCTGGTCATGCCGATGCGCAACCCCGTCGTGCTCGCCAAGGAGCTGGCGACGATCGACCACATCTCGAATGGGCGCCTGATCGTGGGCGCGGCGGTGGGGTGGTACAAGCGCGAGTTCGACAGCCTCGGCGTCGATTTCACCAAGCGCGGCAAGATCATGGAGCAGAGCCTCGAGATCATCAACCGGCTCTGGACCGAGGACAAGGTGGACGGCGAATACCCGCCCTACAACCTGCGCGGCGCGGTGCTTCATCCCAAACCCGTGCAGAAGCCGCGTCCGCCGATCCTGATCGGCGGCTATGTGGATGCGGTGCTCAAGCGCGCCGCCACCAAGGGAGACGGCTGGCTCACCTATTATTACACCGCCGACAGCTTCGCGAAGACATGGGCGAAGGTGCGCGGCTTCGCCGAGGAGGCCGGCCGTGATCCCGACGGGCTGATCTCGACGAACCAGCTGCCGATCTGCATCGGCCCGCGCGACAAGATCGAAGCCAAGATGACGCAATGGCTGCAGACCGAGTGGGACTATGCGTCCTGGTCGGAATCGACGATGCACAGCGCCATCATGGGAAGCGTCGAGGAATGCGTCGAGCAGCTCGAGGCCCATGTCGCGACCGGCATCGACCGCATCATCTTCGTCCCTTACAAATACGAGGCCGAACAAGTCGAGGCGGTCGCGACCGAGATCATCCCGCGCCTGAAGAAGAAGATGCGCTAGACGCGACGCGGCGGGGATCGGCGCCGCGCGAAGTCGGCATCCGCGCGCCGAGGTCTCATGGACCTTGACGGGCAGCGGAGCGGAACGCTGAACAATCCCGAAATCAAGGCGGAGTATCTTGGCGCGTGAGTGCGGCCCAAGAGGCGCTCCCGATCGAGCCGCCATCCAATGAGATCGGATGAAGCGTGATACTTCGCGCGAATCCGGCGGCTCTCGATAAGTTTACCGGCGCAAATCTTGACTTGGAGCAGGCGCCATCGCCCCTGATGAGATGTGCTCGCCGTCGAGCGAGGTCGGCGAATATTCGCGAATATCCAATGGAGTCTAACGATGTTTCGCTTCAATCATGCCCCGCGTTTTGTCATTGCAGGGTTCTTCGGCGCATTTGCCGCCTTGATCACGTCTTCGGCTTTCGCACAGAACGCCGAGGTCGTGCGCGTGCGTGGCGAGGTGGTGACTTTCGACGGGGCATCGACGCTCGTCGTCAAGTCCCGCCAGGGCACGGATGTGACCGTCCATCTCGGCGACCCCTTGCGCCTCGTCGGCGTGGTGAAGGCCTCGGTCTCGGACATAAAGCCCGGCGTCTTCATCGGCACCACGACGGTGCAGAAGGAGGGTTCCGCTTCGCGTTCGCTCGAGATCCACATCTTCCCCGAGTCGCTGCGCGGAACCGGCGAGGGCGACCGGCCCTGGGATCTCGTGCCCGGCTCGTCGATGACCAACGGCACCGCCGGGAACGCGGTCGACAGCGTCGACGGCAAGACCGTCACGGTGAGCTATCAGGGTGGTTCGCGCACTGTCGTGATCCAGCCCGACACGGCGATCGTCACCTATGTCCCGATCGACAAGGGCGACGTGAAGCCGGGCGTCAAGGTGTTCGCCATCACGCAAAAGGGCGCGGATGGAATGTTGATCGCGAGTGCGCTCAGCGTCGGCAAGAACGGCGTGACCCCGCCGATGTGAGAGCGGAGGTCCAGAGCCCCGCGAGTCGGCGAATGAGGGTCCCATCGCGACCATCACACGGCGGCGCAATCGCCTTCAAGGTTCTATGAGCGTGCGGGAGCCGCAGCGAGGCGGCTCTCGAACCATCCGATGATGCCGCGCGGCATGAAGATGATGAAGATGACGAGGAGCGCGCCGTAGATCGTGTTGGCCGCGCCGACGAAATTCGTGCCCATGGTGATGCGCAGGATTTCGGGAAGGGCGATGGTGAAGAGCCCGCCGGCCGTGGGTCCGAAGGCTGAATACATGCCACCCGCGATCGCCGCGAAGACGATCTGCAGCGAGACACCGATGCCCGACAGGGTGTCGGGGTTCACATACATGAAATATTGCGAGAGAAGCGCGCCGCCGAAGGCGGTGAGCGCCGCGCTCGCGAGGGTTACGCGCAGCTTCTCGCGCATCACATCGATGCCGATGGCCGCGGCGGCGCCCTCATCCTCCGCGATGGCATCGAGCGCGGCGCGCCCCTCGCCGATGTCGACGAAGTGCCAGACGACGATGCCGAACACCCAGGCCACGAGCGCGATCGCGTAGAAATAAGGCTTCTCCGGAAATTGCAGCGCGTACCAGGAGTGCCCGACGGCCTTCGGCGTCATGCCGAGCGAGCCACCGGTGATGTCGCGCGCCGCCACGATCGTCAAAAGCGCGACTTGGCTCAGCGCCAGCGTGACGAGCGCGAAGTAATGGCCGATGACGCGCAAGCGAAAGCACGGATAGCCGATGACGAGCGCAAGGAGCATGGCGATGAGGACGCCGATCGGGATGCCGAGCCAAGGCGTGAGGCCCGCATAGTTCCACAATAAGGGGGAGACATAGGCGCCGATACCGAGAAACGCGCCATGGCCGAGGGAGACGAGGCCGAATTTCCCCATGAGCGACCAAGCCGTGTAGACGAAGCCCCAAAGCAGGATCTCAATCGCGATGTGGAGCACGTAGTCGCTCGTCGCGAGCGGCACGAACGCCAAGAGGAGGGTCGCGACGACGAGCGGGGCGAGCCGCCGGGTGAGCTCATTCTTCATCGCGCGAGCAGCCCTTGCGGCCTGATGAGCATCAGGACGATGAAAAAGACGAAGGCGAGCACATAGGAGATTTCGATCGAGAAATAATATCCGCCGATCGCGATGATCTGGCTCATGACGAAGGCGGCGACGAAACCGCCGATCATATTGCCCAATCCTCCGAGCACGCAGATCATGAAGGTGATCGGCCCGAAGCTCAGCCCGATGAATGGGTGCACGTCGTATTGCAGGACGAGAAGGCAGGCGGCGAGCCCCGCAAGCGCCCCGCCGACCGCCGAGGTGATGAGATAGATGCGGCGCTGATCGACCCCCATCAGCCCCATGATCTCGCGGTCCTGCGCGATGGCGCGCATGGCGATGCCGAGATAGGTGCGCGAGAGGAAAAGATAGAGCGCGACCGCGCCGATGAGCGCCGTGCCGAAGGCAAGGAGGCGCGAGTAGCTGATGAAGATGTCGCCGAGCTCGATGATGGGAAGCCGGAGCCCGATGTTGCGGAAATCAGTGCCAAACAGCAGCGTCGCGAGGCTCTGGAGAAAGAACAACATGCCGCCCGTCGCGAGAAGCTGATTGATCGGCGCCGACTCCAAGATGGGCGAGATGACGAGGAGATGGAGGAGAACGCCCAGCCCCGCGACGCCGAGAATCGCGGCAAAAGATGCGAGGAGAATCGGCCAGCCGAAGAAGCTGTGCAGCCAGAAGATCATGTACATGCCGCACATGACGAGCTCGGCGTAGCAGATCCACACCACGTCGATGACGCCGAAGATGAGGTTGAGGCCGAGCGCGAGGAGAGCCAACACGCCGCCGAGAAGGATGCCGTTGATCACCGCTTCGAGGAGGTAGATGTCCATCAGCCTCTATAATCCCATGTAGGCTTGCCGGATCGTCGGGTCGTCCTTGAGCTCGGCCGAGCTTCCGGAAAGCCGGATGCGGCCGACTTCGAGGAGATAAGCGCGATCGACGACCTCGAGCACCTGCCGGAGGTTTTGCTCGACGATGAGCACGGTGAAGCCCTCTTCGCGGATGCGATGAACGAGCGCGAAGACCTGCTCGACGACGAGAGGAGCAAGGCCCGCCGAAGGTTCGTCCATGAGCAGCATCTTCGGCTTCGACATGAGCGCGCGGCCGATAGCGACCATTTGCTGCTCGCCGCCCGAAAGCGTGCCGGCGAGCTGGCGGCGGCGCTCGAGAAGGCGCGGAAACAACGCGTAGACCCATTCGCTGCGCTCCGCGTAATGGCGACGCGCTTGCGGGAGGAAGGCGCCGATGCGCAAATTCTCCTCGACCGTCAGCTTGGCGAAAAGCCGCCGGTGCTCGGGAACATGGGCGATGCCGGCCTCGACGATGCGATGCGCGGGCAGGCGCGTGAGCGAGCGCCCTTCGAAGGAAAGCTCGCCCGAAGAGGCGCGCAGCATGCCGGAAATGACGCGCATGAGCGTGGACTTGCCGGCACCATTCGGTCCGACGACGCCGATCGCCTCGCCGGCGGCGACCTCAAGCGAAACATCGAACAAGGCGCGAAAGGAGCCGTAGCCGGCGCTGATGCTTCGCAGGCTCAGCATCTTCCTTCGCTCCGATGAAGAGGCGGCGTTCTCGTCCGGCATGGATCAGGCGCGTGCATGGCCGAGATAAACCTCGGTGACGCGCGCGTCCTTCGCCGCGGCCTCGGGCAAGCCCTCGAAGATCTTCTCGCCATGGTCGAGCACGATGACGCGATCGACGATGCGCATCAAAAGCCCCATGATGTGCTCGACCCAGATGATGGTGATCCCGAGCTTTGTGCGGATCGCCTCCAGCATCAAGGCGGCGTGCTCCATCTCGGCATGGTCGAGCCCGCCGAGGCTTTCATCGGCAAGAAGAAGGCGCGGCCCCGTCGCGAGAGCGCGCGCAAGCTCGAGCTTCTTGAGGGCCGCCGCGCCCAAGCCTTCGGTTCCTCCCGCGTCCGGCAGGCCGACCATCTCGAGGGCGGCCTCGGCCCGCCGGCGCGCCTCGCCCTTTGCGATCTTGACGGCGCCCCCGTAGTTCGCGGCGAGCATGACATTCTCGATGAGGGAGAGCCGGCGAAAAGGGCGTGGGATCTGGAAGGTGCGGGCAAGGCCCATGCGACACACTTTATGGGCCGGCAGCCCACCGATCTCCTTGCCTTCGAGGCGAATGGAGCCGGCGGTCGGGCGCATCGCCCCGGCGATCAGGTTGAAGGTCGTGCTCTTGCCCGAGCCGTTCGGCCCGATCAGGCCGAGGATCTCGCCTTGCCGCAGGTTGAAAGACACCTCGCTCACAGCCGGGAACTGGCCGAACCGCTTGCTGAGCCCGGCAACCTCGAGCATCAGCCGTTGCCCGCAGGGGCTGAGGCTTGCGCCTTCTTGCCTCGCGGTGAGGTGCCGCGCGCGAAAGAGGCCGCCGCGCAGCGAGTGTCCCGCCTTATCATCGGTGCGAGCTTAATTCATCGCGTAGGGCGATTGGGCGGGCAACGGCAGAACCGGAGGCGCGTTCTGGATCGCGGTCGGCCAGACGACCTTGATCTGCCCCTTCACATATTGCATGACGACCGGGGTCGAGCGTTCGTTCTGGCCGGAGAGCTCAGTGCCCGGCGGGAAGAATTTGACGCCGTATCCCTGAATGGTCCCGCCCACCGGAATGTCGACATCGAGCGCCGCCTTGCGGATAGCTTCGGCGTCCGTGCCGCCATATTTCTGGATGGCGACCGGCAGCACGCTCTGCAAAAGGATCCAGGTCTGGTTGAAGCCCATGGAGACATGGGGCGGCACGTCATTGGCGCCGGTTTTCGCCTTGTAGCGATCGACCATGATCTTGATGAGCTCGCCGAGCCCGGGAGCGAGCTTTGCCGCGTCGAGGTGCTGGGCCGGCACCGGGTCGATGTCGCAGAAATTGTCGATATCGGCGCCGAATGTCGCGGTGAGCTTGTCGAGCTGGCTATACCCCGCTCCATTGCCGATCAGCATCTTGAAGCGCAGTCCCGCTTCGCGAGCCTGCCGCAGGAAGAGCGTGATGTCGGGGTTGTAGCCGGCGTGCAAGATGACATCGGGCCTTGCCCGCTTCAGCTTGGTGACGAGCGAGGAAAGGTCGGGCGCATTCGACGAATAGGCTTCCTTGAGCACGATCGGTATGCCGGCTTGCTTGGCATATTGCTCGTCCGCCGCCGCGACCCCGGTGCCATAGGGCCCATCCTCATAAATGATCGCGATCTTGAGGTCCTTGGGCTCGACGCCGAGGTCGGGCTTCGCATGCTCGGTCAAAAACCCGATGCCTGCCTGCCCATATTGATCGGAGTGGATCTGCGCCCGGAACACATAGTTGAGGTTGCGGCCCTTGAAGACGGAAGTGGCGACCGCCGTGGTGATCCATAAGATCTTCTTTTGCTCCTCGACCTTGCTCGCGAGCGGCACGGCGGACGCGCTCGAGTACACCCCGACGATGGCGTCGACATGCTCCTGGTTGATCAGCCTTTCGCCCTCGTTGATGGCGACGTCGGGCTTGCTTTGTGAATCGGCGTTGACCGCTTCGACCTTGTATTTGCCGAGCACGCCGCCTTGCTCATTGGTGAGATCGATGGCGATCTGCGCCCCGATCTGGGAGGCGACAGAACCTGCCGCCGCGAAGGGGCCGGAAAGATCATAAAGCAGGCCGATGCGGATAGGCTTCTCTTGAGCGAGCGCCTCTTGGACGAAGGCGGGCGCGGTGAGCGCCGGAAGGGTGAGCCCGAAGCCGAGAAGCGGGAGGCCAAAGAGCCGGAAGCTGCGGGTCAGGCGCGACAACATTCTCATATCTCCTCCCAGATTGGCTGTGGCTCTTGCGGCCCATTTTTTCAGGCGATCGACCGAGCGGGATCGCGACACATGATCGCAGATCACGCTCGCGGTGACGCGCGGACAGTGTTCGTCATGCCCGCCTCGCTGTCAACGAGGCTCGGATGTTGCGGCATCGTGGAATCCAAGCCCCCATGCTCGTTCGCGGCGTCGAAGAAGCGCGAATCTCGAACACCCGGCCACGGTTCGCATGAAACGAACAAAATAAATCCAAAAATTTGTAATAAAAGCTCGCCATCCATCCCGGAAAGGGGCTATACGCTCGCCCCGGGTGCTGACGTTCTCCTACAGGAAAGCATTGGGTAGAGCATAGCGCCTTGCCCTTTATTTGAGAGGAGCAGGTCATGGCGGGAAGATCACAGTTGATCGTCAATCCGTTTCGTGGCCTCGGCAAATTGATGCTGGGCGTATCGGCCAAGGCTTGGGCCTTGACCGCGGCGGTTGCCGTCGACACGCGAGGTACGCTCAACATCGTCGGTTCGCGCGCCGGTCGTGACGATGACGACAGCGAAACGCCGGGGGCCGGGCCGGACGACATGCCGACCGAGCGCGAAAAGCGCGACAGCCCCATTCATCTCGGGGCATAACCGCGCCCGATCGCGTCGGCGGGAGCGCGAGCAACTCGCGCGGTGATTGCATTGTCAGTGCGGTGCAAGAAAAGATTGAAAAACCGCAGAAAATCGATTGGCAGGGTCGATGTTGCAATTTTTATGTTCAATGTCTTCAGCATATACAAGAAAATCCAAGAATATGTTGAAAACAGGTGGTTTTTGAATTGTTATTCGGAGAATAATATGAATAGAAATGAGTTATAGAGCTCGCTCTCTTTTTCATAAATATTGACCTTCCCGACTCCTGTCGTCATTGTCCCGGAGAAGCTGAAGACGACCAAAGCTGCGGCGCGGGGGACCGCTCGGAGATTTGCAATGAACCCCGCGAAATCTTCCATCCAAAGCATTGATCTTGATGAACTCGAACGGAAATTGCGAAATTTCGTCGAGCCTGCCTCCCCGGATGTCACCTCCGGTGGGGATCAAGCCGGGGCAAGAACAGCTCGGGTCGAGAATTTTCGCGTCACGGCCGCAAGCAAGCCGAGCTCCGTGAGCAACGGTCAGGGCGTATCGTCGCCGGGGGGATTTCCGCGCCCGGTGTCGGCGACGGTGAAGCTCGCCGATCTCGATGCCGTCGAGAGGCAATTGCGCGAGGTTGCGGCCACCGTTCTTGGCAAGCCAGAGGCAGCGCCGAAGAAGGGCGATGAAGCGCTGACGCGGCTTGCTCAAATCGTCGGCCGGGACACGCGCTCCGAGGCTGCGGGTCTCGAGCGCGCCGAAAAGGGTCGGGCCTCCTCCGTCACGCCGATCGACCGCAAGGGTTCACCCAACTCTTCGCCTCCGGAAATTTCCGACGCGTATCAGGGTCGCGCAGCCAGGGCTTCGATGACGCGTGCGTCGGAAATCGGGGAGCCCGGCAAACCGCACGAAGCCGGCCGGACCGGGGGCACAAGCCGGCAGGGGGGGCGAGCAAAAACTCCGCAAAAGGAGATCGTGAGGCGCTTCGAGCACGAGGCGCGCACCTTCCTCGCGGGCGCGGCTGCCCGCCTCGATGGCATCGAGCGCGTGACCGCCGAGCCCGAGGCTCCAGCGCATGCCGCGGTCGTCAAGCAGGGCGTCCTTTTGCGCTCCGCTCGCTCGCTTGCCCTGCCGCTTCTCCTGCTCGCGCTGGGAACAGGAACCGCGATCGTCATGCT
>DASZIL010000019.1:0-21990 GCA_035949255.1 Beijerinckiaceae bacterium
GACGCGCGCCAGCGCCTCGGCCGAGGCGCCCGTGGGCAGCGACGCGAACAGCACGTCGAGCTTCGGCAGGGTCACAGGGTCCCACTTCTCGATCACCAGCTCGGCCAGCTTGGCCGGCACACCGGGGAAGCGGTCCACCAATCGGCTGCCGGCGCTGCCCTCGCCCGCGGCGTAGATTAGCTCGAAAGACGGGTGGCTCGCGACCAGGCGCATCGCCTCGCCGCCGCCAAAACCGCTGATCCCGACAATGCCGACGCGAATGCTCATGGTGGTGTCCTACTGCCGGAGTGAGCGAACAAGTTTAGCGAACTCGCCCTGCCGGCGCGGCGGCTCAGGCCAATTGCGCAGGTCGTCGGGCATGCCAAGCGACCCGGTCGCGATTCTTGCTGAACGTGCTGGCATCCCAGACCGGCGCATCCATCGCCAAGCCGACAAACCAGCGGAACAGCAGGTTGTAATCCAGTTGCTCCATCAGTTGCCATTCCGAGCGGATCGAGTAGAGCTGCTTGCAGCAGCGGCGCCCGCAGCAGCTTTTCGGGCGCGATGCCCGGGCGGCCGACACGCGCATAAAGCTGGTCGAACTCCAGCGAAAGAGCGTCCAGCGCCTCATCAACCACTGCCCGGATCAGCCGCAGCGGATGCCCCGGCGGCACGCGAGCCTCGCAGCTCACATAGCTGAACAAGCTGCCCGTTTGTTCGTCAGACCCTCGCATTCCCCGGCCCCGCCCTTGCAGACTCGGCGAATCACGATCCGACCTCACAAGCGAGGGTTTTTCAGCGGCCTGTTAGGTAAAACCTCACCCCAAAGCCGTCAGTCCGCTTCCCCCCATCACGGTCACCGCAATTTATGAGTCTACGGCCTAGTAGCGAGCAGCGAATAACGGCTCTTCACTCTTCACTCACCTCAGCTCGGCGCAGAAGCGCTGGATCTTCGTGCAAGCCTCTTCGAGAAGGGCGTTTGACGTGGCGTAACTGATGCGGAAATTGGGGCCGAGCCCGAAGGCCGTCCCGTGCACGGCCGCGACGCCCTCCGTCTCGAGGAGCTCGGTGACGAAATCCTCGTCCGTCTCGATCGTCTTTCCCGAAGGCGTCTTCTTGCCGATGGTCGCGGCGCAACTCGGGTAGACGTAGAAGGCGCCCTCGGGCTTCGGGCAGACGATGCCTTTTGCCTGATTGAGCATCGAGAGCACGAGATCGCGCCGCTCCTCGAACGCCTTGCGGAAGGTCTTGAGGTGGTCCTGCGGGCCGGACAAGGCCTCGACCGCCGCCCATTGGGAAATGGCCGATGTGCCCGAGGTCTGGTGCCCCTGAACCAGCTCCATCGCCCGGATCAGAGGCTCGGGCCCGCCCGCATAGCCGATGCGCCAGCCCGTCATCGCGTAAGCCTTCGAGACGCCGTTCATGGTGAGGGTGCGTTCGTAAAGGGCGGGCTCGACCTGGGCCGGGGTCACGAACTCGAAATCGCCATAGACGAGATGCTCGTACATGTCGTCGGTGAGGATCCAGACGTGAGGATGGCGCAGCAACACGTCGGTGAGCGCCTTCATCTCGGCATGGGTGTAAGCCGCGCCCGACGGGTTCGAGGGCGAGTTCAAGATGAGCCATTTGGTCTTCTTGGTGATGGCGCGATCGAGATCGCCCGCCTGCAGCTTAAAGGCGTGCTCTATGCCGCAATCGACGATGACGGGCGTGCCGCCGCAGAGCGCGATCATCTCGGGATAGCTTACCCAGTAAGGCGCCGGCACGATCACCTCGTCGCCGGGGTTCAAGGTGGCGAGCAGCGCGTTGTAGATCACATGCTTGCCGCCCGTGCCGACGATGATCTGGGACGATTTGTAGTCGAGCTTGTTCTCGCGCTTGAACTTGCCGCAAATCGCCTCGCGCAATTGCGGGATGCCGACGACCGGGGTGTATTTCGTCTCGCCGCGGCGGATGGCGTCGATGGCGGCGTTCTTGATGTGATCGGGCGTGTCGAAATCGGGCTCGCCGACCGAGAGCGAAATGACTTCGCGGCCTTTGGCCTTCATGTCGCGCCCTTTTTGCGTGATTGTCGTCGTTGCGGAGGGCTTCACGCGCTTCAACGCATCGGACAGGAAGGCCATCGATCGATCCTTTCGAGATGACAGGTCGCCGCGAACAGCGGCCGCCACGCCATAGAGCCTGATCGATTGATCCACAAGGCAAGAGCTTGTGATTTTCAACGCATTCGTGCCCTTCGCGAGGCGCTTTGGCCTCTTTGTCTCGCCGACCAAGGCTCCCCCGGTTGGCAAAGGCCTTCGCCCGGCCGGCTTGCCTCTTGCGGCCCCAGACCGCTAGAGCGCTCGCATGAGCGTCGGCGGCAAGCTGCAAAAACCCTCTCCTTCCTGGCTGAACCACCCGGTCCGGCAGCTCCTCGCCTTCGGCGGGACCGGGATCGCTGCGGCGATCGCCCATTACGGGATGCTGATCGGCCTCGTGCAGGGGGGAGTGCTGGCTCCCGTCCCGGCGACGCTTTGCGGCTATGTCGCAGGCGGGCTCATTTCCTATGTGCTCAACCGCCGTCACACCTATCGCAGCGAGCGGCCGCATCAGGAGGCGGTTTGGCGCTTCGCCGTCGTCGCCGGCGTGGGCTTTCTCGTCACTTGGGCCGTAATGCATAGGCTCGTTGATCGCTGGCACCTGCCCTATCTGCCGGCGCAATTCCTCACGACCGGGATCGTGCTGGTCTGGAGCTTCTCGGCCCATAAGTGGTGGACCTTTCGCGAGCACCGGAAGGGCTGAGCAAGCCCACATGGTCCTCGGACGCATTGACCGTTAAGCGCATTCGCGAAAAGCGGTCGCCAATCAGGCGTCGCTGAGCTATGAGCGGCGGCCCGAAACCCGCAAATTGAGTTTGCCGAATTCCGACACCATGGTTCCCCCCGATCCAACCGTCGCGAGGCCACGCGCCGGGGACGCCGCCCCCGACATCGGCATGACGCCCGCCGCCTCGGCGCCTTCGAGCGACGAGACGAGGCTCGTCGAGCTGTTCGCGCGCCGTGGCTTCGCGCGGGTCGAGCCGCCCGTGTTGCAGCCGCTCGAGCCCTTCCTCGAGCTCTCGGGAGAGGATCTGCGCCGGCGCATGTTCGTGACGGGGGATGCCGAGGGGCGAGAGCTGTGCCTACGGCCCGAATACACGATTCCGGTTTCCCGCTGGCATTTGGCGCTCCCGGGAAATCCGCCCACAGGCGCTTATGCGTATTTCGGCCCAGTGTTTCGTTTCCGGGACGGCGAAGCCGATGAATTTTTGCAAAGCGGCGTGGAGGATTTCGGACGCCAGGATCGCGAGGCCGCGGATGCGGAAATTCTCGATCTCGCGCTGGAAGCCTTGCGCGAGATGTCCGCCGGTCCGGTCACCACGCTGATCGGGGACGTCGGTTTGTTCAGCGCGCTCCTCGACGCGTTGCGCCTCTCCGGCTCGACCGCAAGGCGCTTGCGCAGGGCCTATGCGGCGGGCAAGGCCGGCACGCGCGCGCTTGCCGCGCTCGGCTCGCCCGCCGCCTCCCAGAACCATGCGGGATTGCTCGCCGCCCTCCAAGGGCAGGACCCCACGGCGGCACGGCTTTTCGTCGAGGATATTCTCAAGATCGCAGGCATCTCGACGATCAGCGGCCGCTCGGCCCATCAGATCGCGGCACGCTTCCTCGAACAGGCCGCGAACGGGGCTTCCGGCCTCCCGGAGGAGCAATTGAAAATTCTCGAGCGCTTCCTCGCGGTCACGGGCCACCCGGACGAGGCCGCGGATGCGCTCCGCGCGCTCGCGGCCGATGCGAAGCTCGACATCGGGCGCGCCATCGAGACGCTCGATATCCGCAACGGCTTCATGGAAGCGCGCGGCATCGATCTTTCGAGCTTGCGCTTCTCGGCCGGCTTCGGCCGCAACCTCGATTACTATACGGGTTTCGTCTTCGAGATCAGAAATGCGAAGCTCCCCGATGCCAAGCCGCTCGTCGGGGGTGGGCGCTACGACGGCTTGTTGCGCCGGCTCGGCGCCTCGCAAGAGGTGCCGGCGGTCGGCTGCTCGATCTGGCTCGACCGCGTTTCCGCCCAGGCGCAAGGCGCGATCCCACGCTCGGGCGCGGCGGAGGCGCCGTGAACCCGCTCGTCGTCGCCGTTCCGTCGAAAGGCCGGCTGCAAGAGCGCGCCGATGCTTTCTTCGCGCGCGCCGGCTTGCGCCTCGCGCGTCAAGGCGGGTTGCGCGATTATCGCGGCGGTTTCGAAGGCGTCGAGAATATCGAGATCCTGTTTCTTTCGGCCTCGGAAATCACGACCCAGCTTGCGGGCGGAGGCGCGCATCTCGGCGTCACCGGCGCCGATCTCGTGCATGAAACCGTGGCAGAGGCGGCGCGCAAGCTCGCGTTTCTTGCCCCGCTCGGCTTCGGCCAAGCCGATGTCGTCGTCGCCGTGCCGCGCGCCTGGATCGATGTGCGCTCGATGGCCGATCTCGACGATGTCGCGGCGGCCCTGCGCGCCAAGACCGGCCAACGCATGCGTGTCGCGACCAAATATGTGAATCTGACGCGGCGCTTCTTCGGCGAGCATGGGCTTGCCGATTACCGCATCGTGGAGAGCGCGGGAGCGACGGAAGGCGCACCGGCCTCAGGGACAGCCGAGATCATCGTCGACATCACGACGACCGGCGCGACGCTCGCCGCGAATGCGCTGAAGAGGCTCGATGACGGCACGATCTTGAAGAGCGAGGCGCAGCTCGTCGCTTCGCTCACCGCCTCTTGGGACACCGCCCACCGGGAAACGGCGCGCTCGCTCCTGCAACGAATCACGGCGGAAGAAACGGCTCGTTTCATGCGCGAGATCAAGGTTGACGCGCCGGCAGGAGCGAGCGCCGCGCTCGCCCGTCCGCCGGCGAAGTTCGGGGCCAAGCGCGCGGAATCCGGCAATGGCTCGCTCTCGCGTTTTTTCGTGCGCCGCGAGGATACGCATGGCTTCTGCGATTGGCTGATCGCACAAGGGGCGACGACCGTCACCGTCCAGGAGCTCGACTTCGTCTACACCGCGACGAATGTGCTGTGGGAAAAGCTCAAGGCACGCCTCGACGAAGCGGAAAAGGCAAGCGCCAGCCGCGCCTCTTCGGCCGCGAACAAGATCACGAGATGAGATGCTCCGGATCGTTGCCGCATCGATTGCACGATAGGGCCCGGGAATGCTGAGCTGCCAACGCTCTCTCTTCGCGATCGAGCGCACGGTCGCCTATCTCAACGCCGCGTCTTACTCACCGCTCCCGCTCGCGGTGCAGGCGGCGGGTGAGAAAGGCGTCGCCGAGAAGGTGAGGCCGTGGCAGCGCAGTGCGCAAGCTGCCCATCTGACCGTGGAGGCGGCGCGCGCTGAAGCGGCGCGCCTCATCGGCGCGAGCGCCGAAGACATCGCCATCGTCGGGGCGGCGAGCTACGGCATCGCGACGGCGCTCGCCAATCTTCACCTCACGCCGGGAACGCGCATTCTGCTGCTCGAGGGCGAGCATTCCTCGCTCCACCTTGCACTTGCACGTTTCGCGCGCTCGAGCGGCGCACATCTCGATATCGTGGCGCGGCCGAAGGATGGTGATTGGACGAGGGCCGTGCTCGAGCGCATCGACGCCGCCGGCGCGCCGGCCATCGGCCTTGCGGCGCTGACCCCGCTTCATTGGACCGACGGCAGCCTCGTCGATCTTTCGCGGATCGTGCCCGAGCTGCACCGCCGCGGCGCCGCGGTGGTGGTCGACGCGACGCAAGCCGCGGGCGTTATGGCGCTCGATGTCGCCGAGCTGCAACCCGATTTCCTGATGTTTCCGGTCTACAAATGGCTGCTCGGCCCTTATGGGCTCGCCTTCCTTTATGTCGCGCCCAAATGGCAAGGCGCCCGGCCCTTGGAGGAGCACGCCTTCAATCGCAAATCCTATGACTCGGCCTCGAAGAGCCCCGTCGAGGCGCTCGCCTATCTCGACGGAGCGCGGCGCTTCGACAGAGGCGAGCGCGACAGCTTCATCACCATTCCCATGGCGCGTGCGGGGCTCGAGCTGATCCGTTCATGGGGCATTGGCGAGATCGAGGCGCGGCTTCGCATGCTGACCGATCTCCTCGCCGAGCGCCTCTCGGCACTCGGCGTCGAGGTGCCGCCCCGCCATTTGCGCGCTCCTCACATCCTCGGCTTCCGCTTGCCCAAGGGGAACGCCGCCGAGGCGGCGAGCGAAATGGAGCGCGCCGGCATCTTTCTCAGCGTAAGGCACGATTTCCTGCGCCTCAGCCCGCATGTCTTCAATGACGAGGAGGATGTGGAAAGGCTATGCGCGTGGATGGAGCGCTATTTGCGAAGCTGAAAGGCCGTTTGGTGCGTCGTGCAATCGACGCTTTTGTTCACATGATTGAGATCAGAGGCGCTTGATGACCGGCATCACGATTCCCAATCTCGAGGAGGCCGTTGAGGCTAGGCTTCGTATTCGCGCCGCTGCGCATGGCCGAACGATAGAGGAAGAGGCGCTAGACATATTGCGGAACGCACTGAATCGGGAGCCCGGGCTGCCGGCCAATCTCGCTGCCTCCATCCGAGCGAGGTTTGCTCCTCTGGGGGCGTGGAACTGACGGAGTCCCGGCGCGAGCCGATGCGCGAACCACCTGATTCCGGTCGATGATTACAAGCTCGTGGACGCCGGTATGATCTGAGCGGAACTTTCTGATCTCACTTTCGCCGTTTTCCTTAGCTCGCGTTCTTAGTTCGGCGCGCTCTCATTTCAGGCGATTCGACCAGCCGGCGAGATTGTCGCACACCCTCGAAAATCGGGGAACCTATCCATTCCTCCCTCGTTGCCGTGACATCTGTCGCATATCGGCAGGCAGGCAGGAAAGGAGAATGAAGATGATCACTCTTCGAACGGCCGCCGTGGCCGCGACGATCCTGGCATCCGCGCCGGCTTTCGCTCAGGAGCAGAACTATCCTCGCCCGAATGAAAGCCAAGCCGGGTGGACCGGTAACAATAATCAGAACCTTTATGTTGCCCAGAATGGCGGCGCTTACGCCACACCAGGCCCTGCGCTCGGTGGCGGAACCGTCCCGGGCGTGGTCGGTGGCGCTGCAGTGGGCGCCGCGGTTGGCGGGCCTGTCGGGGCCGTCGTGGGCGGTGTGGTCGGTGGAACGGCGGGATCGACGCTGACACCGGGTCCAGTCCACGACTACGTTCTTTCCGAGAGCGTGCCCTCGGTCCCTTACGGGGGTCGGCTCGCGATCGGTGAAAGATGGCCAGGCGGAATCGAGCTCTATGCGGTCCCGGGCGATGAGCGATTCGGTTTCGCGATGGTGAACAACCAGCGCGTGGTGGTGAATCGGCACTCGCACCGGATCGTCGAGGTCGATTGATCGTAAGCCTTTGGCGTAAGCGTAAAGGGTATGCGTTGGATGGAAGGGCTCGATGGCCTCGGGGCACCGAGCCCTTCTCGTATCCGAAGCCGCTAGCAAAGCCGGCCGCCAGCAGGACGACCGATTGGGGCGGCTCTTGTTGCCTGATACTTCTCGGCCATGAGGAAAAGCACCGTACTTTTCGCATGAGCGCGATCGCGCATTTGGCGATGTACGACCTTCCGGAAATCCGGCCCGCGGTCGAGGATTTATGGAAGGGCGTGGCGCGAAGGCTCCGCGATGCCGGGCTTCCCGATGTGCCGATTGCGCTCTCGCGTCATCTCACCCATCACGAAAGCTGGCGTCATCCCGAGCTCCTTTTGGGCCAAAGCTGCGGCTATCCGGCGCTCCATGAGTTTCACGGCCTCGTCCGCATCGTCGCCACGCCCCTTTATGACGCGCCGGGCTGCGAGGGCACCAAGCATTGCAGCTTCATCCTCGTGTCCGCCGACTCAAACATGAAGGAAATCGCGGATCTGCGCGGCGCTCGCTTTGCGCTCAACTCCTGGGATTCCAACACGGGAATGAATTTGCCTCGTCTCGCCTTCGCGCCTTTCGCGAAGCGCGGGCGTTTCATCGGCGAGATCGTGGAAACCGGCAGCCATGCGGAGAGCCTCGCCCGCGTCGCCGACAAGCGCGCCGATGCGGCGGCAATCGATTGCGTGACCCATGCCCTCCTCGCGCGACATCGTCCAGCCGTCGTCGCCAAAACGCGGGTGCTCGCGGCAAGCGCGCTGAGCCCTTCGCTTCCGTTCGTCACGACGCGCGAGGCGAGCGACACGACCGTCGGCGCGCTGCGCCAAGCCCTCGCCGAGGCGTTGTCGGACCCCGCTCTCGAGGCGGCGCGCAAGGCGCTTTTTCTCAAAGGCGCGGTGCCGGCCGTGGAAGAGAGCTACGGCGTCCTTCTCGACTATGAGGAGAAGGCGCGAGGGCTCGGTTATGCGAGGCTTGCCTGAGGGGAGCCTCAGGGCACGCTCGAACGCATCGAGGCCGGATGGCCCGGAAGCTTTAACGTCTTGCCGGTGTCGACGACTCTCTCTCCCGTCACCTTGTAAATCTGCACGTTGTTGTCGTTGAAGTTGGCCGCGTAGAGATATTTGCCGTCGGGGCTGAAGGCGACGCCCTCGGCGAGCCCGCCGGCATTGACCGAGCCGACCTTGCGTACCTTGCCGCCCGCGGTCGAGAGCACCTCGACGATGGTGTTCGGGTGTGCGTACCAGACACCCTTGGCCACGGCGCCGCTGCCGTTCAGCGCAAGCGCCACGGCGAGGTTGCCGCGCGGGCTCACGTCGAGGCCTTCAGGCAAGGGGCCTATGCCGACATAATCGACGACATGGGGAGGCGTCGCCTTGAGATCGATGACGGTGACCGAGCCCGCCCCGCCATCCGGGGCTCCGCCATTGCCCTGGTTGACCGTGAGAGCGAAGCGGCCATCGGCGGTGACCTGCACATTGTAAGGATAGACGCCGACCGAGATATCCGTCTTGTCGTAAGTCACCTTCTCTCCATCGATGTTGAGAAGCGAGACTTTGTTGACCGTGTTCTTGGCGACGACGGCGTGCTTGCCGTCCGGCGTGAACGCGACAGCCGACACCGGATCGCCCATCGCGATGCTGTCGACGAGCTTCACCTCCTGCCCTTTGATGGTGAGGACGCTGACGCTCGAATCCGCGCGGTTGGCGATCAGAAGAAGATTACCGTTCTTGTTGACGGCCAAGCCCGAAGGCTGCTTGCCGACATCGACGGTCGCGATCGATTTGGCGGGCGTGCTCTTCAGATCGATGACAAAAAGCTTGTTGTCGGGCACTCCCTTCCAACCGGCGCCGTCCTGCTGATAAGCGATGGAATTGGCGACGAGCGCCAGGCTCTCGTCAGGCGTGACGGCGAGATTGGTCGGCGGCCCCACGATCGTGTTGATCAGGGGCAGGGAGGCGACGATTTTCGGATTTCCGCCGCTCTTGATGTCGACGATGACGACCTCGTCCTTGCCGGGTTCGGTGAAGACCGGCTTGCCCGCGTCGTCCCAGTGAATTTTATTGTCGTCGCCGATCACCAGATATTGCGCTTTGGCGAGAGTCGGCGCCCCGAACGAAAAGACCGCGGCCACGCCGCAACCAAGCCAGCCCATCAAGCGTCGCGCCATGATGCCTTCCTTCCCTGTTCGCCGGCCCTTCGGACCGTTTTGTTTTCATGATTTCGGTTGCCACGTGTTGGTGGCCGATGCCCGAGACAAGCTCAGTTGTCAGCGGCCGCTCGAACGACACGCAAGATAGCTGCCGTTCGTAGCGACGCAAAGGCACAAGATCGTGCGGGGACGGCAAGGTCGCGCGCGGGAAAGCCCCATCAACCGAAGGGAAGGCGCGGCGCGCTCCTCGTCACGCGGCGCGCTTGCGATCGGCAAAGCCCCGCGCTTCGAAGAGCCAGCCGAGTGCGAGCATCGGCCCGAGGAGGAACAAGCCGGCAAAGCCGAGGAAGAGCGGCCAGATCGAGAGGCCCGTCACCACATAGGAATCACTTCCGCGCAAGCCGATGAAATCGACCCCGCTCGCCGGCGAGGAGCGCGTCACGCTCACCACGCTCGGCAAATGGATGTCGCCCGTGGAGTTGGTGGCGATGCGCCGCACGGAACCGCCGGTCGCCTCCGCGATCGGACGCAATCGTTCCGTGTCGGAGATGACATCCTGGAATTCCTTGGAATCGGCAGCCCCTGCCGAGACGAGCGCCGTCTGGTCGCCTTGCTTCAGCCGATAGAGCCCTTCCTCATTGGCGACGAAGGAGCCCTTCCACAGCCCCTCCTCCGCCTTGGTGAGCGACAAGGTCGAGCTCGCCCCGCTGGGAGAGGTGATCTCGACCGGCGTCAAGCTGTCGCCGAGCGTCTGGCGCTCGACCAGGACCTCGCGCCCATCCGCCGTCGCGCGCAACGCTTCCTCATCGAGCTCGGGCTCTTTCATCAGCCAATGCGACAAGCGCCGCAAGAGATCGATGTAGGGGCCACCGCCCTCGTAGTTGCGCGGCCAAAGCCAGAGCTGGTCGGTGAGGAAGAGGCCGACGCGCCCGTCGCCGACGCGCGCGAGATCGAGAAGCGCCGTCTGGTCCGGCCCGTCGAGCACCACATGGCCATCGCGCACGCGCGCGCCCACGGCCCGCAGCCACTCACCCCAGGGGTTATCCTTGGAATCCCAGTTCGGCAGATTGCGCGTCACCGGATGGCGTTGGCCTTCGATCCCGACATGGGCGCGATAAGGCGTCTCGATGATGCGTCCGTCCGGGATCGCCGGAAGAACGGGTTCGAGCTGCGTGTTCCACAAGCCGCCGCGCCCGATGAATTCCGGACCGGCCGAGATCAACAAGGCGCCCCCGCCGCGCACGTAATCGGCGATGTTGCCGAAATAGCGCTGCGGCAAGGTGATGTTGTTGGTGAAACGGTCGAAGATGACGAGATCGAAATCGTGCAGCTTTTCCTCGAAAAGCTCCTTTTGCGGGAAGGCGATGAGGGCGAGCTCGTTGATCGGCGTGCCGTCGGACTTCTCCGGCGGACGCAAAATGGTGAAATGCACGAGATCGACCGAAGGATCGGATTTCAAAAGATTGCGCCAGACGCGCTCGCCCGCATGAGGCGCGCCGGAAACGAGAAGCACGCGCAGCCTTTCGCGCACGCCCTCGAGCGTCACGACGGCCTTGTTGTTGCGCAACGTCAACTCGTCCTTGGCAGGGGCGGCATCGATCTCGACGACGATGCGGCCCGCGTGCGAGACCGGAACCGGGATCGTGAGAACCTCGCCGGGCTTCGCCTCGCTCGAAGAAAGGCGCTGACCATCGACGCTGACGGTGACCGGCACCGGATCGCTGAAGCCCGGATCGAGCACGCGCGCCTTGATGGTGACGTCCTTGTTCACGAGGCCGAAGCGGGGCGCCTCGACGAGCTCGATGCGCCGATCGCGCTCGCCCGGATGGCCGGTGATCAGCGCGTGGAACGGCCCGCCGAAACCGAGCGCCGTCGGATCGGCGGGAACGTCATGAATGACGCCGTCGGTGATGGCGACGACACCGGCGATGCGTTCGCGCGGCAGGTCTCCAATGGCGGACGACAGCGCACGGAAAAGACGCGTGCCGTCGTCCTTGCCGCCATCCTCGACCTCGACGACGCGCAGATCCACGCCCTCGACCGCGGCGAGGCGCTTCTGCATCTCGGCGCGCGCCGCATCCGTCTGCCGCGTGCGCTCGGCGATCGTCTGCGAGCCGGTGCGATCGACGACGAGCACGGCCGTGTCGCGCAGCTTCTCACGGTTCTCGATGACGAGACGCGGGTTCGCAAGCGCGATGAGAAGAGCCGCAAAGCCGAGCGCGCGCCAGACCGCGGTGCGCCGCCGTGCCATGACGAACGGGACGGTCAAGATGACGGCGAGCGCCACGCAAGCGACAAGCGCCCACCAGGGAATAAAGGGCTCGAAGGCGAGCTTGGTCATCACTGCCCCAACCGCTCGAGAAGCGCAGGCGCATGCACCTGATCGGCTTTGTAATTGCCGGTGAGCGCGTACATCACGAGATTCACCCCGCCGCGCAAGGCGTATTCATGCTGGCGCCGCCCGCCCGGAACGAGAGAGTAGAGCGCTTCCCCGCTCGGCCCCGAGGCCCAGCCGGCCGCAAGGTCGTTCGAGGTAATGATGATCGGCGAGACATTGTCACCCGCGCGCACGGGCTTCGCCCCGTCGACGGGCGAAGGCGGCAAGGCTTCGATCCAGGTCCGGCCTGAATCATAGCGGCCGGGAAAATCCTCGATCAGATAGAAGGATTTGGTGACGACATGATCATGCGGCACGACTTCGAGCGGGGGCACCTCGATGGTCTCGAGGATCTGGCGCAAGGCCGCCGCCTCCGGCGTAGGGGGCCCGTCCGGGCGCTCGACGAGCGCATCGCGCGTATCGAAGATCACCGTCCCGCCGCTCTTCATGAAAGCGTCGAGATTGCGAATGGCCTTTTGCGACGGACGTGGCCGGTCCGCCACCATCGGCCAATAGATAAGCGGGTAGAAGGCGAGCTCGTCTCGCTCGAGATCGATCGCGGCCGGTGGCCCCGGCTCGAAAGCGGTGCGATTGCGCAAGGTGAAGCCCAATGAGGAAAGCCCTTGCCGGCTCACCTCGTCCACGCGCGCGTCCCCGGTGACCACATAGGCGAGACGGGTGGTCAAGGCGGGCTCGAGAGCCGCCGGAAACTGATCCGCCGCCAAGGCGTGCTCAGGCTGGACGCAGCCGAGCGCCAATGCGCCGCCTGCCAACAAGGCGAGCATGGCGGCGCGTCCCGCGAGTCGTCCCATGGCGGCGAAGGCGCCCATCAGCCAGGAGGTCGCCAAGGCGTCGAGGAGGAAAAGCAGGAAGGCCGCGACGAGAAAGGCGCCTCGCAGATCCGTCGCTTGGCGCGCGCCGAGGCTCGCCTCTTGCAGGCGGGGCAATGAAACGGTGACCGGGACGAGGGCGTCGCCGGAGGCGAGCGCGTTCACGGCGACTGGCGAGGAAAGCTCCCCGTAAAGGCCGGGTGGCGTCGTGGCATCGGCGCGAGGTTTGCGGGCACGCGGCAAGGGTGCGACGTTGGTGGCCGCGGTCTTGAGCACGCCGAAGCCGTCGAGCACCTGCAAGGGTCGCGCCTCGGCCGGCAGGTTGCCGGCCGTCTCGCCGGGCGCCGCGAAAGCCGCGAGATCGACGAGGCGACGCAGCATCTCGACGAACAATCCCGAAAGCGGCAGGTTCGACCAGGCGGGATCGGCCGTAACATGCACCAGCACCAGCGTGCCGGCGCCGCGCCGTTCGGCGGTGACGATCGGCGTGCCGTCCGAAAGCGCCGCCCAGGTCTTGCGCGACAAGGCGCCGTCCTGCTCGGCGAGGAGCTGGCGATCGACCGTGATCTCATCGGGCGCCTTCAAGCCCGCGAAGGGTGAATCGGGGGCGAAAGGCGCGAGCGTCTTCGGCGTGTCCCAGGAGAGGACGCCGCCGAGAAGCCGGCCGCCGCCGCGAAGCCGGACGGGGGTGAGCTCATCGGCGGGCGCCGCCGCAAGGCGCGTGCCGGCGAAGCGGATGATGACGCCGCCGTCGGCCAGGAATTTGTCGAGCTTGCCACGCGTCTCGCTATCGAGCCCGCCGACATCGGCGAGCACGAGCACATTCGCGCCCTCCTCGATGAGCTTGGGCACGGCAGCCGCCGGCACGGTGCGCATCTCGCGCACATCCGCATAAGGGGAAAGCGCCTCGACGACGTAATGGGCGGGCGACAGGAGAGGCTGCGCCACATCCGCCGTTTCGCCCGTGATGACGCCGACGCGCTCGCGATGCGATGCATTGTCGAGAAGGACGGCCGCGCCCGCTGAACGCTCGCCCGCGATCTCGATGCGGGCGATCTCGTTCAAGAGCTGAGTCGGCATGTCGAAGATCGCTTTCGCCTGACGGGCGTCACCACCGGTGAAGCTGAAGCGCCTCTCTCCCATGGGGCGGCCCTTGGCGTCGAAAGCGCGCAGCGAGCCCTCGTCGCGCCCATTCTGGCCGGAGCGCACCACCGTGACCGCAAGTCCCTTGGCGTCATGCAAGGCGCCGGCGAGCGCGAGCGGGCCCGCATTTTCCGATCGCACCAAGGTCACGTCATGGCCTTGCAACGCCTCCACGAATGGCGCCGCATGCGGATCCGCCGCGAGGTCGACATTATCGCTGATCCAGACGATTTGTGCGTCCGGCGATTTGGCAAAGAAACGTTGCAGCGCCGGAACAAGGAGGCTGCGGTCGGGCAGGAAAGGCGCAGGCGCGAGCGCCTGGAGGCGCGACAGCGCGGCATCCTGCGCCTCGAGCGTGATCTCGCGCGGCGGCTCGGCCGTCGAGACCAGGGCAACGGGCTGGGCGGCGCGCCCGGCCCGATCGATGGCGTCCTTCGCCGCCGTGATGCGTTCGGACCAATTCGGCGCCGCGGGCCACCCCCCATCGATGATGACGAGGAGCTTGTGGCTGATGGCGCCGCCGCCGCGCGTCGAATCGAAGCTCGGGCCGGCGAGCGCCAAGATGACGAGAGCCGCGATGGCGAGCCGCAACAGAAGCAGCCACCAGGGCGTGCGCGCCGGACTTTCCTCGGCTGGCGCAAGATCGGCGGCGATGCGCAAGGGCGGGAAACGGATTTCGCGCGGCTGGGGCGGCGTGACGCGCAAGATGAGCCAAAGGAGTGGCAACGCGAGAAGCGCGGTGAGCACCGCCGGCGCCGAGAAGACCAGTGAGGTCAAGAACGCCATCATCCGCCACCGATCGGCGCCGACGGCGCGAAAGCGCCTTCATGGCTCGCCATCGCGATGCGCCCGGCAAGCGCGATCAAGGCCTCGGTCGCGGCGCGATCGGTGCGATGCAGGGCGAAGCTCCAGTTCAGGCGCCGGCACATTTCGGAAAGCGCGGCACGATGCCGCTCAAGGCGCTCGCGGTAACGATCGCCGAAAGCCGCCGCATCTCCGACGCGCAACCGCAGGCCGCGCTCATCCTCCGAGAGAAGCGCCTGGCCGGCGTAAGGGAACACCTCCTCGGCCGGATCGGCGATCATGATCATATGGCCCCGCGCGCCCAATCGCGCCATGGGCTCGACGGCGAGCGCGATCTCGCTTTCCGGCGCGAGGAAATCGCCTATCAGCACCGCTTCCGAGCGCCGATTGAGGATGACATTGCCCGGAAAATCGCCGTGAGCTCCCGCGTTCGTCGTCACGATGGCTTCGGCGAGCCGCTCGATGATGGAGCGGCTGGCGCTCGGGCGCGTGGCGCCGATGAGGCCGACCCTTTCCCCGTTGCGCACCAGGATCTCGGCTGTCGCGAACATCAGGACGAGCGCACGATCCGCCTTGGCTACGGGCGCGAGATGCGATTTGAACTCCATCGAGCGCGAACGATCGGCCCAAAGCCAGAAGGTTTGCGCCCCCTCCCACTCGCGCTCGCGCACGAAGAGCCGCTCCTCGCGCGCCGAACGTCGCCAATCGATCAGGAGAGCCGCCTCGCCGGGAAGAAAAGGGCGAAACTGCCAGAAGCTTTCCCCGACGCCCGGCCGTCGCCGCCCATGCGCGCCCTGCACCACGCTCGCCGCGATGCGGCGGGCCTCGAGCCCGATGCGCGTGAGACGCGCCGCGAGGCGCTTTGCCTCGACGACCTGCCCGCGGGCGCGCTCGGCGCCCGAATTTGGCCTCGATCCCGGCTCTTGCGGCATTCCCCGCTCAGATCCGCGCCACGAGACGCTCAATGACGGTGAGAGGCGTCTGATCCTGGGCGCGCGCCTCGTAAGTCAGCGCGAGGCGATGCTGCAGCACGGATTTGGCCAAGGCCCGCACATCGTCGAGCGAAGGGGCAAGGCGCCCGTCGATCAGGGCGCGCGCGCGAGCCGCGAGCATCAGCGCCTGGCCGGCGCGCGGACCCGGACCCCAGAGGAGCTTGTCGGCAACGCCCTCGGCGCCATCGCCCGGTCGGGCGGCCCGCACGAGATCGAGAATCGCTTCGATCACGCTCTCGCCGACCGGAAGGCGACGCACCAAACGCTGCGCGGCGACGAGATCATCAGCGCTCATCACCGGCGTGGCCTGAGCGTCCTGCGGGCCGGTGGTCTCGATCAGGATGCGCCGCTCGGTCGCGCGATCGGGATGGTGAATGTCGATCTGCAGCAAGAAACGGTCGAGCTGCGCCTCGGGCAAGGGGTAGGTGCCTTCCTGCTCGATGGGATTTTGCGTCGCAAGCACATGGAAGGGTTGCGGCAGATCGTGGCGAGCGCCGGCCACCGTCACATGCTGCTCTTGCATGGCTTGCAAGAGGGCGGACTGGGTGCGCGGGCTCGCGCGGTTGATCTCATCGGCCATCAGCAATTGGGTGAAGACCGGACCCTGAATGAAGCGGAAGGCACGATGGCCTTCGACCGATTCCTCAAGGATCTCGGCGCCGACAATATCAGAGGGCATGAGATCGGGCGTGAATTGCACGCGCTTTGTCGACAGGCCGAGCACCACGCCCATGGTGTCGACGAGCTTGGTCTTGGCGAGGCCCGGCACTCCGACCAGCAGGGCGTGGCCGCCGGCAAGGACGCTGGCGAGCGCGAGATCGACCACCTCCTCCTGCCCGAAGACGACCTGCCCGATCGCGGCCCTGGCTTTCGCCGCGAGCGCCGCCACGCTTTCGGCGCGCTGTAAAATCGCTTCATCCATTGACGTGACGTGTTCGCTGTCGACCGGCATGCAAGAACTTCCTCTCGTCCCCTTCAGGGCCGCCTCAAGGCCGCCATTCTGAGCGCAGCCCGGAACTCTCACAAGACTTGCCGAACAGGGCTTTTGTGCGGCGTGATCACAAAGCTGTGCAAACACAAACAGAAAATACAACCAGGAATATGCGAGCAAAACTCGTGCGGCGACGCGCCGCGCCCGAAAAGGTCGCTAGTGCGCGGCATCTCCACAGAATATCGCATATCGAGTGGCAACGGGGCTTCAAAGTTCTGACTTGGACCTGAAATCTCCCTTCTCTAAGAGTTTTCCCGCTGGACTCGCGGGCCTCCGTGCCGGCTTAGCCTTTGCCATACCGTTCCGTGCGGCCGGCCGGCGGGCCGAGGCGGATGGATCCCCGCCCTGCTCGAACGGCCGAAACGAATGAGCGGGCGCGAACGAATAAGGTGAGGTGAGGCGATCCGAGCTCTTGGACTCGCCCGATGGCGATGAGACCGCAAACAGGGCTCACCGAACATGAGGAACACGCCGATGGCTCTTCGTCTCTATGATCTTGCCGGCGCCGATCCCGAACGGCGCTTCAGCCCCTATTGCTGGCGCATTCGCTTGGCTCTCGCCCACAAGGAGCTCCCGATCGAGACCATCCCTTGGCGTTTCACCGATAAGGAGGCGATCGCGCCCTCCGGGCAAGGCCGCGTGCCGGTGCTTGTCGACGGTGAGCGTTGGATCGCTGATTCCTGGCCGCTCGCCAATTATCTCGAGGATGCCTATGCGGATCGCCCTTCGCTCTTCGGCGGCTTGGCCGGACGCCCTTTGAGCCGCTTCTACTCCTGCCTCGGCGACACGCTCGTCGCGGCCATCTTCCCCTTCGTCGCGCTCGATATTCTCGATGTGCTCCACGAGAAGGACCGCGACTATTTCCGCAAGACCCGCGAAGAACGCGTCGGAACAACGCTCGAGGCCTTCACCGCCGATCGCGAGCAACGCCTGCCCGCATTCCGCGCAAGCCTCGCGCCGCTGCGCCTCACGCTCAAGGACCAGCCTTTCGTCGGCGGCGAGCGGCCGCTCTATGCCGATTATGCAGTGTTTGGTGCGTTCCAATGGGCACGCTGCGTCAGCCCGTTCGCGCTGCTCGCCGCCGACGATCCGGTTCGATCCTGGCGCGATCGTCTGCTCGACGCCTTCGGAGGCCTCGCTCGCGCGGCACCCGCATTCGATGCCTGAACTTTACAAATCGCTCTCGACAAGAAAGGAAGTCCGATGTCTCTCAAGGAACAACTCGCCGAATATCGTACCGGTTGGCATCAGCGTGTCCCGGCCGAACGTCAGGCGATCATGCAACGCCACATCGACGCGCTGCGCAATGGTCCCATTTCGCGGAATACCTTAAAGGCTGGGGACCGGGCGCCGGCGATCGTGCTCGGCAACGCGAAGGGCGAGACGGTCGATGTCGGGACCCTGCTTCGCAAAGGCCCGGTGATCGTCACTTTCTATCGTGGCGGCTGGTGTCCCTTCTGCAATCTCGAGCTGAAGGCGTTTCAGGATGTGCTTCCCCGGATTATCGCCGCCGGAGCTTCCCTCATCGCGATCAGCCCCGAGAAGCCCGATGAAAGCCTGTCGACAGCCGAGAAGAACGCGCTCACCTTCGAGGTCTTGAGCGATGTCGGTCAAAAGGTCGGACGCGCCTTCGGGCTCGTCTACGAATTCACGGACGAGCTGAAAAGCGCCTATGACGGTTTTGGCCTCGATATCCCGACGCGAAACGACGCCCCCGGAGAATGGGCCCTCCCGATATCGGCAACCTATGTCATCGATCGGGACGGCACCATCATCTACGCCTATACGGACGCCGATTATCGCGATCGCGCCGATCCTCGCGATGTGCTCGATGCGCTTACGCGGCGGGCCGCGGCGGCGTAGCCTTCTCGCTGACGCAGACACGAAGGACAAATCTCGGCCGAGCGGGGGTTCGAACTCAGACGCGAGGGGCTTGGCGGGCCGCGAGCGGTTCTACCCCCGCGCCTATCCGTCTCGCGCCTATCCGTCTCGTGCCTATCCATCTCGTGCCTATCTTGGCGAGACCTCGGAAATCCGCCATCTATAGGCGCATGCGCCGTCTCGCCCCCGACGTCACCGATACGCTCTCCGGCCTGATCGCGGCGAGCGCTCGCAACGGGGAATTCGCTAAGCCTCGTCCGGTCGAGCGCTGGGATCCGCCCTATTGCGGCGAGATCGACATGCTGATTCGCGCCGATGGAACCTGGTTCTACAACGGCTCGCCCATCGGCAGGGCCGCCTTGGTGCGCCTCTTCGCGTCGATCCTGCGCAAGGATGATGATCGCTACGTGCTCGTCACCCCGGTCGAGAAGGTGGGGATCAATGTCGAGGATGCGCCCTTCCTCGCAACCGCGATGCGTGTGGAAAACGTTCCCGAGGGTGAGACCTTCGTGTTCGAGACCAACGTCGGGGATGTGACGCGCGCCAGCCCCTCTCACCCGTTGCGGTTCGAGAGAGGCGCCCATGACGGCATCAAGCCTTACGTTCATGTGCGCGGCGGGCTTTGGGCGCGGCTCACGCGCTCGCTCGCGCATGATCTCGTCGGCATCGCGGTCGAGCGCGAGAAGGATGGCGAAGCCTGGCTCGGCATCGCCTCGGGCGGAGGTTTCTTTCCGATGTGCCCGGCAAGCGATATGGCGGAGATGGGAGCGTGATGCCCGATCCGACGTTGGCGAAAACGCCGAATGCGGCGCCTTTGACCGCCGAGGATTTCACCGAAAGAGCCATGCGGACGCTGTTGCCCCTTTCAACCCACGCGGCGGGGGAAAGCGAGGCAGCGGCGCCAAATGCCGGCGGCGATCATCGCCTCGATGATGCGCTACCCTTCATCGCCGACCCTTCCGCCATTCGCCCGGCCGCCGTGCTGATCCCCGTGGTGGCACGACCCGAGGCGACCTTGCTGCTCACCGAGCGCGCGGCCGGACTTGCGGTGCATGCCGGGCAGATCGCCTTTCCGGGCGGCAGGCTGGAACCCGGTGAGACCGCGCTTGCCGCGGCGATGCGCGAGGCGCAAGAGGAAATCGGCCTTGCGCCGGAGCTCGTCTCGCCGCTCGGCGCGCTCGACCCCTATCTTACCGGCACCGGCTTTCGAGTGACGCCGATCGTCGCGCTCGTCGATCCTTCTCTTCATCTCGTCCCCAACCCCATCGAGGTCGCTGGCGTGTTCGAGGCGCCGCTCGGCTTCCTCATGGACCCCGCGAATCATCAGATCCACTCGCGCGAGCTGCGCGGGCATACGCGGCGCTTTTACGCGATGCCATGGGAAGGCCACTATATCTGGGGCGCGACCGCCGGCATGATCCGCATCCTCTACGAACGGGTCTATGGACAATGATCCGATACGTCGATGAGCTCGGCCTGTTTCTCCTGCCCTTCGCGCTGTTTTTCCTGTTCCTTGCCGTCTCGGGACGCGAGGTCTTCGCGCCCGAGCACTGGCGAGGGGCGCGCGGCTGGCTCGCCATCGCGGGAGTCGTTCTCGCGATCGCCGGCCTCGTGACGGAGACGGTCCTGCTCGAGCGCCACGGCGGCATCTATCGCCCGGCGCGTCTGGAGAACGGGCGCCTCGTGCCTGGGGGCTTCGACGCTCCCGCGGCAAAGCCGTGACGGCGCACGGCATCGGCGCAGGCGCGCGCGCCGCCCTCGGGACGCTGCTCCGCGACCGTGACGTCGCGGAGGTGCTCGATGCGCTCGATGGCGACGGAGAAGAGACGCGCATCGTCGGCGGCGCCGTGCGCAACGCGCTGATGGGTCTGCCGGTCACGGAGGTCGATCTCGCCTCGACCGCCGTTCCGAACGAGGTGACGCGCCGTGCCGAGCTCGCCGGCTTCAAGGCGGTGCCGACCGGGATCGAGCACGGCACGGTGACCCTCGTGCTTCGCCGACGCCCCTTCGAGGTGACGACCTTGCGCGAGGACATCGAGACCGACGGCCGCCGGGCCGTGGTACGCTTCGGGCGCAGCTTCGCGGCCGATGCGCTGCGGCGCGATTTCACCATGAACGCCTTGTCGCTCGACCGCTCCGGCACGGTGCACGACACGGTCGGCGGCTTGGCGGATGTCGCGGCGCGGCGGCTCCGTTTCATCGGCGACGCGAAGCTGCGCATCAAGGAGGATTACTTACGCATCCTTCGCTTCTTCCGCTTTCACGCGAGCTACGCGACGGGCCCGCTCGACGCTGAGGGTTTCGAGGCCGCGATCGGCTTGCGCGAGGGGCTGCGCCTCCTCTCCGCCGAAAGGGTGAGCAACGAGCTTCTCAAGCTCATCAAGGCGCCCGGCGCTGCCGCCACCGCGCAAGAGATGCTCGCCGGCGGCTTCTGGCCGCTCATTCTCGGCGGCGTGCCTCATGTGAGCCGTTTCAAGGCCGCCGTGGAGGCGCAAGCATCGTCTCGCGATATGGCCGGGGCGGTGGCGCGTCTCGCGGCGCTCGCCGTGCTCACGAGCGAGGATGCGGCGCGCCTGCGCCAACGCTTGCGCCTCTCGAATGCGCAAGCCGCCTTGCTCGCCGCGATCGGGAGCATCATCGAAGGGCTGCATGGCGCCTTGTCTGGCAGGACCGACGCCGAAGCGAAGCGGGAGATTGCGCGCCAGGTGCTCGATCACGGCGCGGAAAGCGTGCGGATCGCGCTTGCGATCGAGTTGGCGGGGTCGGGAAAGGCAAGCGTTGCGGAGCTCTCGCGTTTCGCGGGCGCCATCCCGCCGTTTCCATTCTCCGGCGCCGATCTTCTCAAGCGCGGCATCGCGGCAGGACCGGAGGTCGGGCGCCTTCTGGCGCAAGCGCGCGAGGACTGGATCAACGAGGGTTGCCCGCTCGAGAAGCCCGCTTTGGCCTCCATTCTGGACCGGGCAATGGAGACCGGCGGGTAGCCTCCCCGCCCCTCTCACGGCCCAAAATAAGCGGCCCCTTTTTGCGCAATTCATCCCGGGCTGATTCGCCAGCTTCGCTGAAAGCCGTTATCCTCGGCGAAGGGTGAGTTCCATGGATGACAGCGATCCTCCCCGCCGTCCCAGCGGCGGCCATGGCCAAGATGAAATGCGCGAGACGCCACGCGACGTAGCGCGGCGGCTGAAGAGCCGGTCGCAGGCGCGCGCCCGTGCCGAGGCGCAAAGGGCGGCTTCGTCTCAGGGCGACGGCTTCATTCGCCAGACTTACGCGCTGCCGCGCGAGGAGGCGCGCGTCAGGGCGCGCGACTGGTTTCGTCGCTATCCCAAGGCTGCCTATATGACGCGGGTCGAGAGCTGGCGGCAATTGCCGGACGGGGTCATCGAATTCACGATGCGGCGTCTGCCGACGGCGGATTGAGCTCCTTCCCGCTCACCTGATCGGCG
>DASZIL010000020.1:0-94819 GCA_035949255.1 Beijerinckiaceae bacterium
GCCGCCTGCCTGGGGCTTGGCCTTCTCAACGCGCTCGGCATCACCGTCATCGGCATCCCCTCCTTCATCATGACGCTCGCCATGATGCAGATCGGGGCTGGGATCTCGGCGCTCCTCGTGCGCGGCCAGATCGCCTACAAAGTGCCCGATCTCGTCGCCACCTTGGGCGCGGGTTCGATCGGCGGCATTCCCTGGATCGTGGTGGTGGCGGCCGTGCTTTTGCTCCTCGGCCATCTCGTGCTCACCTACACGCGCTTTGGCCGCTATGTTTACATCGTCGGTGGCAACCGCGAGGCCGCCGAATATTCGGGCCTCAACGTCAAGCTGATCATCAGCACCGTCATGGTGATCTCGGCGGTGTGCTCAGGCATTGCGGGCATGCTCGGTGTCGCCCATTTCGGCAGCGCCCAGCAGAACGAGTTCGACACCTATCTCCTTGATGCCATCGCGGCGGTCGTCGTCGGGGGGACGAGCCTCTTCGGTGGGCGCGGCGGCATCGGCAACACGATCGTCGGCCTTTTCGTGCTCGGCGTGCTCAACAACGGCCTCGATCATGTGAAGATCGATTCCTTCTTGAAGATCCTGATCCGCGGTCTCATCCTGCTCGCGGCACTCACCATCAATGTCTACGCGCAAAGGCTGCGCGCCACGGCCGAGGATTGAGAGAGAAGAGTGAAGAGTGAAGAGTGAAGTTGAATAGATAGAGCCGCCCAGAAAAGAATTTCGCTATTCCCTACTCGCTATTCCCTACTCGCTATTCTGCTACTCGCATTCACCTCCCCCCAGCTGTAGCGAAAGGTTGGTAGGCCCGATGTTGGATTGCGGCCGGCGCGCAGGCGCCGAAAGCCATGCTTTTCGTAGAAGGCGATGGCGCGCGGATTGTCCTGGTTCACATCGAGCCAAAGTCCGCGAGGCGAGACGCGCTTCGCCTCCGTGATGAGCGCTTCGCCGACGCCCTTTCCCCAATGATCGAGATCGACGACGATCTGGTCGAGGTAGCGAAGCTTCGGCGAGAGCGCGACGAAACCAAGGACGCGGTCGCGAGGGCTGGTCACGCAGCGCATCACGAAGCCCAGGACTTCCAGCTGCGCCAGATGCACGCGCAACCATTTGCGCCGTTGATCGAAATCGATGGCCGGCATCGCCTCGCGCCATGCAGCGACCCAGAGGTCGAGCATGGCTTCACGATCTGTCTCCTTGACGTCGCGAAGCGCGAAGGCAGAGGTTTTCGATTGTGAAGGCATCCCGCTCATGCGGCGCCGGCGGCCGCGGCAAGAGGGATGCTGTCTCAACGCATCGCGCCCGCGCCGATAGGGCGAGGCTTGACGGCACGAAGCGAGGGGGAGCGATGCATCCCTTACGTGCTCAACGATCCGTCAGCTTCAACTCGATGCGGCGGTTGCGCTTGAAGGCATCTTCCGTATCGCCGAGGTCGAGCGGCTGAAATTCGCCAAAACCCGCCGCGAGGAGATGTTCGGGTGGCAGGCCTTGCGACTGAAGGTAACGGACGACCGCGATGGCGCGCGCGGCGGAGAGATCCCAGTTCGTGGCGAATTTCCCGGTTCCCGACAGGGGGCGCTTGTCGGTGTGGCCGTCGACGCGAAGCACCCAAGGGATGTCGGGGGGAATATTCGTGATGATCTCACGCATCGCGGTCGCGACCTTGTCGAGCTCGGGCATGCCTTCCGGCTTCAGATCCGCCTGGCCGGGATCGAAGAAGACCTCCGATTGGAACACGAAGCGGTCGCCGACGATGCGGATGTCGGGGCGGTTGCCGAGAATATCGCGGAGCCGGCCGAAGAAGTCCGAGCGATAGCGCGCGAGCTCCTGCACCTTTTGCGCGAGCGCGACGTTGAGGCGCGAGCCGAGATCGGCGATGCGCGTCTGCGCGTCCTGCTCGCGCGTCTCGGATGCCTGGAGCGCGGATTCGATCGCCGCGAGTTGGCGGCGCAGCGCGGCGATCTGCTGGTTCAGCGCATCGACCTGCGCGAGCGCCCGGCTGGTGTCGGCCGTCTGCGCCTCGAGAGCGCTCTGCAGCTGTCCGGCGCGGCGGTCGGCCGCGTTCGCGGCGCCGCCGCCCGCGTCCATCTGCTCCTGGAGCCGCGTCTGATCGGCCTTCGCCTGGTCGAGCGTCGCTCTCAGCGCCCCGATCTCGGCATCCGATTTCGAGCCCTTCGTCTTCTCGAGCGACAACAGGTCGGTCAGCTCGGCGATCTGGCGGTTGAGGCGCGTGAGGACGGTGTCGCGGCCGTTCACCTCCTGCGAGAGCACGACCTGCGCCACGGCGAAGATCGACAAGAGGAAGGTGATGGTCAAGAGGAGCGTCGAAAGCGCGTCGACGAAGCCCGGCCAATAGTTGATTTCACGGGTGTATCGGCGTGTGCGTGCGAGTGCCATGGGTCAGCCCTCACTCTCTGCGGACGGGCTCGGAAGCGAGCCGGTCGAGAAGGCGCTCCACCTTGCGCTCGCGCAGCGCTTGCGCCTCCACCCAATCGCGGATCATCTGCTGCTCCGAGCGCATATGCTTGACGAGCGCCTGGATGCCCTCGGCGAGGTTCGCCATCGCCTGGGTCGTGGCCCGGTTTGAACTGTCGGCGCCAACGAGCTGCTTCAGCTCGGTAAGGGCGTTGAAGACGCCCTGGAGCGCCGGAAGCTCACCGCCTTCGGAGGCGAGCGAGACACGTTGCGCGAGACGGTCCTCCACCTCGGTCGCGAAACGCGTATGGGCGCGCCCGACCTGGAGATCGAGAAAGCCGAGGACGAGCGAGCCCGCGAGGCCGAAGAGCGATGATGAGAAGGAAATGCCCATGCCGGCAAGCGGCGCCGCGAGGCCGCTCTTCAGATCCTCGAAAAGCGCGCCGCTCTCGCCGCCCGAGGTGTGCATCGTGCCGATCACGCCGCCAATCGAGCGCACGGTCTCGAGCAAGCCCCAGAAGGTGCCGAGGAGGCCAAGGAAGACGAGGAGCCCGGCGAGATAGCGCAGGATCTCGCGGCCCTCATAAAGCCGCGCCTCGAAGGAATCGAGCAAGGCGCGCTGGTTGAGCGGGGTGAGGCTTTTGACCGCGCCGGTGAACGCGCCTTCGAGCGGACCGAGAAGATAGGGCTTGAGACGCGACGAGGACACAGCCGAACGCAGCTTGGCGTTCGCCCAGCGAACCTCGCGGCCGATCTGCCACAAGGCATGCAGAGCGAGCACGATGCCGGCGAGGAGCGCGGTGATGATCACCGCGTTGAGCACGGGATTTGCAAGAAACGCCGTGACGATACGCTCTTGCAGGAAAGCCACTGCGATCCCGCAGAGGATCAAAAAGACGATGACGCGCCCGAAATAGGTTCCCGGGCGGCTCAGCGGGGCGACGGGCGCGGGCAACGACGTCGCGGGCCCGGAATCGACCATAGGGGAGGCTCCTTCGTGCTCAGCGCATCATGGCTGCGCCGGTCAATGGGATCAAGGGCAGCCCCATCATGGGCGGCTCACGTTCCGGTGGTTGTTTCATGGCTCGAACTCGGAAGGCCTTGCCGCGCCCCAAAAGTCTCGGCGAGCCCTGTCCGTGACGCAAAAGGGAAGAAACAGACGAGAAGACGGGGAAAGGCGCGAGCAATCTTTACCTTCTTGATATTCCCCTTTGCGGTCATCGCGCTGCTCTCGCGGCCGAGGGCACCAAGGGTCACGACGCACACCGGCCAGCGCTCAAAGCCTTGGGCATGGCCTCGTGGCGATTAGAGTTCCCATGAATTCACATTCCGGTTACCTGATTCGGCCAAGACCTCATCGACCAAGAGCACAACCGAAAGATTGCAGCAACGATACGACATTTTCACGGCAGGCTTGTTGCGCCGGGCTCAACGCTAACTTCTTTCACGAACGGGTAATCCCTTCAGCCCTTCGCCAGCCGCGTCGCGAAGTGGGTTCGCCGTCAAGGCGCAATCCTCCCCCTATGCGGTTCCCTTGAGGATCGCGCCGAGCTCGGCATGCATGGTTTCGTTGCCGCAAATCACGTCCTTCGAGTCGACGAGTGATTTCTTGCCGTCGAGCGTGCTGAAGAGCCCGCCCGCCTCGCGAACCAACACCGAAGCCGCGCCGAAATCCCAGCTATTGAGGCCGCGCTCCCAGAACGCATCAAGGCGCCCGCAAGCCACATAGGCGATGTCGAGCGCCGCAGAACCCAACCGCCGCGTGGCGGCGGCGCGCGCCATCACGGCGCTGAGCTCTTTCAGGAAATGCGGGTGGCCACCGCGTCCAAGGTGGGGCGTCGCGATCCCGATCAGGGCCAGGTTGAAATCGCGCCTGCCGGCGACGCGGATGCGGCGGTTGTTCATGTAGGCGCCCTTGCCGCGCTCCGCGACGAACATCTCGTCCTTCGCCGGGTCGTAGACGACGCCGGCCACGAAGTCTCCGTCGCGCTCGAGGCCGATCGAGACGCAAAATTGCGGGATCCCGTGCAGAAAATTGGTGGTGCCATCGAGCGGATCGACGTGCCATCGGTGCGCGCCGTCAGTGCCGGTGATGCTGCCGCCCTCCTCCATGACGAGGCCATAGGTGGGACGCGCCTTCGCCAGCGCCTCGCGAAGGATCTTCTCGGCCCGGCGATCGGCGGCCGAGACGAAGTCTCCCGGACCTTTCATCGAGACTTGCAAGGCTTCGACCTCGCCGAGATCGCGCCTCAGGCTCTTCGCGGCTTTGAGGGCGGCGTCGGTCATCACGGAGATGAAGGGCGAACGGATCATGTCGGCAAGACCGAAGCTCGAGGGATAAGGATGATGGGCGGTCTTCCGCCGGAATGGAGGTCAGCTCGGCTCTGTGCGCGCGGATCAAAATCCCGTCAAGGACTGCAAAATCTGTCAGGGACTGCAAAATCCCGTCAAGGACTGAAGGTGCCGAGCTGGAAGGCGCTGAGCCGCTGGCGCACGAGGCCCAAGGCTTTCTCCCGTTCTTCGGGTGAGAGATTCGCCGTGGCCTTGTCGAGCCAAGGGTCGTCGCGCCCCGCGTGCTGGGCGAGCATGTTCCACGCGGCGGCCTCGGCAAGATCGCTCTTCACGCCGTGGCCGACCACATAGAGACGCGCCAGGCGGTTTTGCGCGATCGGATTGCCGCGTGAGGCCGCTCGGGCGAAGAGCTTGGCGGCGGCGTTCTCATCCTTCGCCACGCCTTCACCATTGAACAGCATGATGGCGTATTCGATCTCGGCGGGTTCATAGAAGTCGCGCGCCGCTTGCCCCATCAGGCGCGCGGCGCCCTCCGGATCGGCGGGCGTTCCCTTGCCATCGCGCATCAGGGTCGCGAGGGCATATTCGGCCTCCGCCACGCCGGCATCCGCCCCTCGGCGAATGAGCTTCACGGCGCGGGCATCCCCGTCGGGGGTTTTTTCGTTGAGGGCGAGAAGGCCGAGGTTATACGCGGCCGAATCTTGCCCCGCATTGGCCGCCTGTGTCAGCAACGCCTTGGCGCGGGCCTCGTCTCTCGGCACGCCGCGCCCTTGGAGCGCCATCATGCCGAGCGCATAAGCGGCGTTGCGATCGCCGCGCTCAGCCGCGAGCGCAAACCACTCCGCGGCCTTTTTCAGGTCGGGAGCGACGCCGAGACCGTCACCCGTGAGCTCGCCGAGAAGCGCCATGGCGGCGGCATCGTTGTGATCCTGCTCGACCCTTTTGGTCGCCTCGCTGAAGGCATCCCGATAATGGCCGCGCTGATAAGCGCCGAAGGCGAGATCGGGGGCTTCGCCGGCCGCCGCGAAGGCCCGTGACGCCAAAAGGCAAGCGAGGATCCCCGCGACCGAAAGGCATTGGAGGCGCCGGGTCGACTTCATGCCTGCGTCCGATGAGCGAGGCGCCGCAAGGCGGAGGCGGCGGCGGCCGCCGGACCCTCGGCCTGCGACCATAACGCCTCGCCGACGGCGACGAATTCGGCACCCGTCGCTGCGAGATCGTCGACCTCGTCGAGACTTCCGGCGAAGGCGACGCAGGGCGTCTCGAAAATGGACGACCACCAGGAGGCGCGTTCGACGACGCTCGACAAGGGCGGTCGGCGCCCCTCCGGGCCCTCTTCGCCGAACAGGACGTAGTCGGCGCCCTTCTCGGACGCCACCATGGCGTCGTCGCGAAGCCGCAAGCCCCCCACCCCGACGATGCGGTCCTGGCGCTTCAAAAAATCGAGGGCGGCGCCAAGCCGGCTCGGGTCGCGAAGATGCACCCCATCCGCCCCGGCGCGTGCCACGATCTCCAGGCGTTCGGCAATGAGCACCGCGGTTCCCTCGGCCTGCGCCACGGGCGCGATGAGCTTCACCCTATTGACGAGGCTTCGCTCGTCCGCATCGGCCAGATCGAGCACGAGCGCGGCCACCTCGCCGGCGGAGAGGACGGCCCGCAACGGCGAAAGGAAGGCCTCGCCATCCGAAATTTTCGGGCTGAACAGCATCAGACGGGGGGAGCTTGCGTCCATGATGGGTTGTGGCTTCAAGGTCCCGCCGCGGCGGAGAGGAGCTTGTTCCCTCGCCGATGATGGTGGCGAAAACGCGGCTCCTGGTCCCGCCGTGTCCTCCCGGCCGAGCGCTCCGTAGGGAGCGCAAGGCGCGCCCAAGGGCGCGACCCGAGGGCTCGCCTCGCCGGGAGTGACACGACCGGTCATTCCCGCTGTGTGACTAGAGCGCGCCGGCTTTGAATGGAATCCAGGGTACTTGAACGCGCTCGGCCCGCGCCGCGCCTGCCTACGCCGCCTTCTCCAGCTCCTTCTTCCACTGGCCGAGCGTCGCAAGCCCGTTCATCTTGGCGCGATGCGTGAAGGCCTTCTGCGCCGCCACCACATTGTCGGATTTGCCGGCCCAAGCCTGTTGCGGAGCCGACTGCAGCGCGCGTCCATAGCTGAAGCTCAGCTTCCAGGGGAAACCGCCGATGCGGTTCATCGCGTCGAGATGGGCGGTGGCGTCGATATCGGACTGGCCGCCGGAGAGGAACACGATGCCGGGAACGGCCGAGGGCACGCAGCGTTTGAGCACGCGAAGCGTCGCCTCCGCCACCTCCTGCACGCTCGCCTGTTTCGGATTTTTCTTACCCGAAACCACCATGTTCGGCTTGAGCACGCTGCCCTCGAGCACGACATGGGCGTAGAAGAGCTGCTGATAGAGCTCCTTCAGCACCCACTCGGTCACGCGCTCGCAGGTCGCGAGATCATGGCCGCCGTCCATCAGCACCTCCGGCTCGACGATAGGCACGATGTCGGCCTCCTGGCACAGCGCGGCGTAGCGGGCGAGCGCGTGAGCGTTCGCCAGGACGCAGGTGTAGCTCGGCTTGTGCTCACCGATGTCGATGACGGCACGCCATTTCGCAAAACGCGCACCGAGCGCGTGATACCCTTTCAGCCGGCCGGCGAGTCCATCAAGCCCTTCGGTGACGGTCTCGCCCGGGCAGAAAGGCAGTGGCTTCGCGCCGGTATCGACCTTGATGCCGGGGATCGCGCCCGCATCCTCGATCAGCTTGATGAGCGGGGTGCCGTCCTTCGCCTTCTGACGGATGGTCTCGTCGAAGAGGATCACGCCCGAGACATGCGTCTTCATCGCCTCCGTCGAGCGGAACAGGAGCTCGCGATAATCGCGGCGGTTCTCCTCGGTATTGGTTACCTTGATGGCGTCAAATCGTTTCTGGATGGTGCCCGAGGATTCGTCCGCCGCCAGGATGCCCTTGCCGGGCACCACCATATTCCGCGCTACTTTCGACAATTGCTCGAGATTCATTGTTCTTCTCCCATCAAGAAGCAAAGCGGCATGTCGCCTCGACGCTTTGGCATCCTTCGTTCTCGCCGCTTCCGATGCCGCGCGGCCCCTCCAGGCGCCAGCGTCACGCCTTGCGCAACGCCTCTACTCCAGGGAGCGCCTTGCCCTCAAGCCATTCGAGAAAGGCGCCACCTGCCGTCGAGACGTAAGTGAACTTCTCCGCGACGCCGGCCCGGTTGAGCGCCGCGACCGTGTCGCCGCCGCCGCCGATCGAGGTGAGCTTGCCGGCAGCCGTCAAGGAGGCGGCTTCGCGCGCGAGCGCGACGGTGCCCTCCTCGAATGGGGGGAGCTCGAAGGCGCCGACGGGCCCGTTCCAGACGAGGGTGGCGACATTGTGCAACTTGGCCTTGATCGCCGCGATCGACCGCGGCCCGATGTCGAGGATCATCTCGGCGGGCTTGATGTCGTCGAGCGCGGCGACGCGATGGGGCGCATGCGCCTTGAACTCGGTCGCGACCACCGCATCGTCCGGCAGCATGATCTCGCAACCTTGAGCCTTGGCCTTCGCCTCGATGTCGAGCGCGGCTTTCGCCAGCTCGTGCTCGCAAAGAGACCGGCCGACGCCGATGCCGCGCGCCGCGAGGAAGGTGTTGGCCATGCCCCCGCCGATGATCAAGGTCTCGACCTTGGCGCAGAGATTGCCGAGAAGCTCGAGCTTGGTCGAGACTTTGGCGCCGCCGACGATGGCGGCGACCGGACGCCGCGGCGCTTCGAGCGCCTTGGCGAGCGCGTCGAGCTCGGCTTGCATCGCGCGACCCGCACAGGCGGGCAGGAGATTGGCCAAGCCCTCTGTCGAGGCATGGGCTCGGTGGGCCGCCGAAAAGGCATCGTTGACGAAGGCGTCTCCGTTCGCCGCGAGCGCCTTGGCGAAGGCGGGGTCGTTCTTCTCTTCGCCCGGATGAAAACGTGTGTTCTCGAGAAGCAGCACATCGCCGTCGCGCAGCGAAGCGATGGCCGAAGCCGCGCCTTCGCCCACGCAATCGGGCGCGAATGTAACGGGCTTTCCCAGCGCGGCTTCCAGCGCCCGCGCCACCGGTTTCAGGCTTTCCTTCGGGTCGGGCTTGCCTTTCGGGCGGCCGAAATGAGCGAGAACCACCACCTTGCCGCCCTTGCCGGCGAGCTCGCGTATGGTGGGCAGGACGCGTTCGATGCGGGTTGCGTCTGCGACCTTTCCGTCTTCCATCGGCACGTTGAGGTCGAGCCGCAACAGAATGCGCTTTCCCTTCGGGTCAAGCTCGTCGAGCGTGCGGAAAAAGGTCATGTCTCAAGAGGCTTCCTCAATTGCGCTGCGCGAAATTCGAAAAGGCCTGGTCCACCGATCGGCTCAGGGCTCAATGTCCCGCGAGCGCGGGCAAGAGGCCTGGAATGCCGAAGCGAAGCGCAAGGAGCATCACGAAGGCGCCGATGAGCGCTGCGATCAGCGCCACGACGAAGATCGAGCCGGCGCCGGGAAGGCCGCGCACGCGCCCCTCGAGCGCCTTTACATCGGCAGAGCGGGCGAGCCCGCCGAAGCGCGTCAAGGTGTCCTGGAAGGTCGCTTCGAGGCGCAAAAGAAGCGCCTCGCTGCGCGCGAATTTCTCCTCGACGCGGGCAAGCTTCTCCTCGACGCGCGAAAGCTGGTCGAGCCCACCGCGTTCGGAGAGCGGCACACCCGCCGAAGCGGGTTGCGCCCCCGCCACGGCGGCAGGAGAACCGTAGACGGGTGCGTCACGCTCGATCGGGTCGATCGACGGTTCGCGTTTGGCGGTATCTGACATTTGCACAACCTCGTTGCGGCGAAACCCGCCAGTTCTGCCCCCGGAACCTCAGATCAGCTTTCCCATCACGACGGCCGTATCGGCCATGCGGTTCGAGAAGCCCCATTCGTTATCGTACCAGGAGAGCACCCTGACGAAGCTCCCGTCGATCACCTTGGTCTGGTCGAGGTGAAAGGTCGCGGAATGCGGGTCGTGGTTGAAATCCATCGAAACGTTGGGCGCGGCCGTGACGGCGAGCACCCCCCTCATCTCCTGCTCGGACGCCCTTTTCATGGCCGCGTTCACCTCCTCGGCCGAAGTCTTGCGCGAGGCGACGATCTTGAGGTCGATGAGGGAGACATTGGGCGTCGGCACGCGAATGGCGCTGCCGTCGAGCTTGCCCTGCAGCTCGGGGAGGACGAGGCCGAGCGCCTTGGCGGCGCCCGTCGTCGTCGGAATCTGCGAGAGCGCAGCGGCCCGCGCGCGGTAAAGATCCTTGTGCATCGTGTCGAGGGTCGGCTGGTCCCCGGTATAGGAATGCACGGTGGTCATGTAGCCACGCTCGATGCCGATGGTGTCGTTCAGCACCTTGGCGACCGGAGCGAGGCAATTCGTGGTGCAGGAGCCGTTCGAGACGATGAGATGGTCCCGCTTCAGCTTGTCATGGTTGACGCCGAAGACCACGGTCAGATCCGCGCTCTCGCCGGGAGCGGAGATGAGCACGCGTTTGGCGCCGGCTTCGAGATGCGCCTTCGCCTTGTCCTTCGCCGTGAAGATACCGGTGCATTCGAGTGCGATATCGACGCCGAGCGCTTTATGGGGCAGCTCGGCCGGATTCCTGATCGCCGTGACCTTGATCTTGCCCATGCCGACATTGATGGTGTCGCCGGAAACCTTCACTTCGTGAGGGAAGCGGCCGTGGACGGAATCGTAACGCAAGAGATGCGCGTTGGTTTCAACCGGGCCAAGGTCGTTGAGGGCGATCACCTCGATGTCCTTGCGGCCCGACTCCACGATGGCGCGCAGGATATTGCGGCCGATGCGCCCGAAGCCGTTGATGGCGACCTTCACGGTCATGGAACTTACCCTCTCTGGTGTGTGATGATCCGACAGCGGCCATAGCCTATGGTCGCGTCATCGGCGCGCCGCGAGCTTCTTGACCGCCGCGGCGGCGACATTCTCGGCCGTGATGCCGAAATGCGCGTAGACCTCTTTGTATTTGCCGCTCGCGCCGAAGCTGTGCATGCCGATGAAGGCGCCTTCGATGCCGATGATGGCGTCCCACCCCTGGCGGACGCCGGCCTCGACGGCGACGCGGACCGGGGCTTCGCCGATGACGCGGCGCCGCGCGGCCTCGTCGCGCGCGAAGAAGAGCTCGAAGCAAGGCACCGACACCACGCGCGCGCCATGGCCTTGCGCCTTGAGGAGGTTGCGCGCCTCCATCGCGATCTCGATCTCGGAGCCCGAGGCGAACAGGCTGATCTTCGCCTCGCCTTCGGCCGGCGCGATCTCGTAAGCGCCCTGGGCGCAGAGATTCTCCTTGCCCGCCTCGGCGCGCGCCGGCTTGAGGTTCTGGCGCGTGAGCGCGAGCAGCACCGGGCCGTCCTTGTGGCCGAGCGCGATCTGCCAGCATTCCGCCGTTTCGATGGCATCGGCCGGGCGCAGGAGCAAAAGATTGGGCATGGCGCGCAACGCCGCGAGATGCTCGATCGGCTGGTGCGTCGGCCCATCCTCGCCGAGCCCGATCGAATCATGCGTGAAGACATAGATCGCATGAGCGCCCGAGAGCGCGGCGATGCGGATGGCGGGGCGGCAATAATCGGAGAAGACCAGGAAGGTGCCGCCGGCCGGGATGATGCCGCCGTGCAGCGCCATGCCGTTCATCGCCGCGACCATGCCGTGCTCGCGGATGCCGTAATGCATGTAGCGGCCGGAAAAATCCTCAGGTGTGATGTTCTCGAGCGGCTTCACCTTGGTGTTGTTCGAAGGGGTGAGATCCGCCGAGCCGACCACGAGCTCAGGCACGTGCGGAACGACGGCCTCGAGCGTCGCCTCGCTCGATTTGCGCGTCGCGATCGCCGGCTTCTCGGAGGCGAACTTGCGCTTGAGCTCGTCGAAGGCCTGATGCAGCGAGGCGAGCGGCTTGCCGGCAAGACGCCGCTCGAATTCGGCGCGCTTCTTCGCATCGGCCGTGCCGAGGCGCTCCTCCCACGCTTTGCGGGCTGCGGCGCCGCGCGCCCCGGCCTTGCGCCAGGCGTCGAGGATCTGACCTGGCACCTCGAAGGGCGGCGAGGTCCAGCCGAGGTTCTTCTTGGCGCCCGCGGCTTCCTCGGGCCCGAGCGGCTCGCCATGGGCCTTGCTGGTGCCGGCCTTGGTCGGCGCGCCATAGCCGATGATGGTCTTGCAGGCGATGAGGGTGGGGCGGTCGGAGGCTTGAGCGGCCGTGACGGCGCGAACGATCGCCTGCGCGTCGAGCCCGTCGATATGTGAGGCGTTCCAGCCGCAGGCCTTGAAACGTGCCACCTGGTCGACGGAATCCGCGAGCGACGTCGGCCCATCGATCGAGACGCTGTTGTCGTCGTAACAGACGATCAGCTTGTTGAGCTTCAGATGGCCGGCGAGCGCGATCGCCTCTTGCGAGATGCCTTCCATCAGGTCGCCATCCGAGCACAACACATAGGTGCGATGATCGACGAGCGCATCGCCGAACTCCGCCGCCAGGATGCGCTCGGCGAGCGCGAAGCCGACCGAGGCACCGATGCCCTGGCCGAGCGGCCCCGTCGTCGTCTCCACGCCCGCGAGCCCATGGCCATGCTCGGGATGGCCAGGCGTCTTCGAGCCGACCTGGCGAAAATGCTTCAGGTCCTCGATCGAGATGTCAGGGTAGCCCGTGAGGTAGAACAGCGAGTAGAGGAGCATCGAGCCGTGCCCGGCCGACAGGATGAACCTGTCCCGGTCTGGCCAATGGGGTGCGCTTGCGTCGAATTTGAGGAAGCGGGTGAAGAGCGCGGTCGCGATCTCGGCGCAACCCATCGGCAGGCCGGGATGACCCGATTTCGCCGCTTCCACGCCGTCGATCGAAAGCGCGCGGATGGCATTCACCATGCCTTTGTGCAGATCGTCAGCTGTCATGATGAGACCGGGGTCCGATGAGCCTTGCCTGATAACATCTCATGGAAACGAGTCAAAGCCCGGCCTTTGCGCACGATGCCTACGATCTTCCGATAGGGTAGTGCCTCATGCACTAGTTTCAATCTCAGTTTCGTACCGACCTGGCCGCTGAGCTATTCGGAACATCCATCGGCATCTGACGATCGACTCGTGGTCACGCCATTTTCGCCGCTTCCAATGATGATGACGTGCGATGCCGTCTTTTCGTCGGTACTGGCGAAGCCCAGGCGTAGATAGAAGGCAGCGGCCGCCGCCGTTGTCGTCCGAAGGCGCACGACGCGAAAACTGCGCTCCGCGTCTTGCAGGATGTGATGAACGAGTAGCGACCCAACGCCGAGACGCCGCGCTGAAGCGAGAACATAAAGATGCCGAAGGCGGCCAACTCCATCGGCATCGACGTAAGGATCGCGATTGAGGCCCGCGACGCCCAGGAGTTGGCCATCGCTGAATGCGCCGAGAATACATTCGCCTCGACGGTTGAACCTGTTTGCCCCTGACGCCCAATCCTCGACGAGACGGCGCATGAACTCGAAACCCTGCTGCTCTGCCTCGACAAAAAGCGGCTCAATAGCTGAATCGAGGGTGGTCAATGGCCTGATCCGAATGGCACATTCCATGAGGCCGATTACCTCGAGTAAATATTGGGCCGAGAGCGCGACGCTTTTAGCGTGTACTTTTTACGTGCTCCACCCGGCCAGATTGCACCGAATTTACTCAAGCCGAAATTTCAGGGGGAGGCACGAGGCGATGCGGTTCAATGGGAACATCCGATTGACGAAACTCTCATGCGTTGCGTAAGGTTGCAGGCGCATCACGCGAGAGACATTCGTGATTCGCCCCACTCGGACCGGGTCCACGAAGGATTCCCGCAAGGCGTGGAGCGAGCCTCGTTGCGGAGGGGTCGCCTGCCCATGACATCAGCCGAAGCTCCGCTTCTCGACCAGGCGCTCGAGCGGCTTTCGGCCGCGCTCGATCGCCTCGAGCTCGCGGCGACAGCGAGGCTCGATGCCGAGCACGGGCTCGAACCGCTCGAGACGGAGCTTGCGGTCATGCGTGACGATCGCTCGCGGCTCGCGGTCGAGCTCGACGGAGCGCTCGCACGCAACGCCAGCCTCGAACATGCGACGCGCGAGATTTCGCAGCGCGTTGGGCGCGCCATCGGCAGCATTGAAGCCGTGCTCAGCGGCGACACCCCTGCCAATGGACGCGACGCGGAAGGCAGGGCGACTTGACCCAGGTCTCCGTAACCATCGCGGGGCGCTCCTACCGCATGGCCTGCCAGGACGGTGAGGAAGCGCATCTCGAGGGGCTCGCGCGGGCCTTCGACGCGAAAATCGCCGATATGCGGCGCGCCTTCGGAGAGATCGGCGACATGCGTCTTCACGTCATGGCGGCCCTGACCTTCGCCGATCAGCTTTCGGAGCTCCGCGACCGGGTCAAGGCGCTCGAAGCGGAGCACGCGCGCGCCGAGGAGGAAGACGCCGAGCGTGTTGCGCAAGAGGAGGCGCGCCAGCGCGAAGTCGCGGCCAAGGTGAATAGCGCCGTCGAGCGCATCGAACGGCTCTCGGCGACGCTCGCCTCGAAGCCGCGCTGACCTCATTCGCAATCGGCGAAGCGCGGGCTCGACCGTCACGCGAGGCTGCGGCAAGAGCGCACTCGGGCCGTCTGTGAGCGCACAACCGCCTAAACGAAGCTGCGCGCCTTTCACGGAAGTGTGATTTTCGCCCTGAATTTTTCGCTTGAACCTGTACGCGATACAGAACCGATAGTGCCCCGGTGATCGTGGCATGGGACTGAAAAAGACAATGAACGAGACGATACAGCACTCGCTGCAGGGAGCGGCGAGAGATGCCGGCCAACCGGGAGCCTCCATGCGCAAGGCGGAGCTTGCCTCGCTGGGTGGAATTTTGGCCGCGCTGGGCGCCGCGTCGTGCTGCGTCGTTCCCTTCACGCTGTTCACGCTCGGCATCAGCGGGGCGTGGATCAGCAATCTGACGGCGCTCGAACCCTACCAGCCGATTTTCGCCGCGACCACCTTCGGCTTCCTCGGCTACGGCTTCTACCTCGTCCACCGCAAGCGGCGGGTCGCTTGCGCCGAGGATGCGTATTGCGCCAGGCCGACCTCGGGCCGCGTCGCCAAGATCGGGCTTTGGACCGCGACAATCCTGGCCGTCATCGCGCTTGGATTTCCGAAGATCGCCCCGTTGTTCCTCTAATCGATCCACCTCCAGAAGGAGAAAGACAATGCTTCGTTCGACCCTCGCCGCCGCGCTCCTCATTGCGCTGTCGCCTCTGGCTGCGCGTGCGGCCGAGAAGACCATTGTGCTGGATGTCCAGAACGCGACGTGCGCGCTCTGTGCGCCGATCGTCAAAAAGACCCTCTCGCGCGTGTCGGGCGTGAAGGCGGTTCAGGTCGCCGAAGCCACCGCCGATTCGGACGCCGTGGCGACCGTCACCTTCGACGATGCGACCGCTGACGTGGCAAAGCTGATCAGCGCGACGACGAACGCCGGATATCCCGCGCACCTCATGAACTGAGGCCAGTCGAAGAACAAATCGCATCGGCATGCCATTGTGAGGCGTTCCTCAGGGGCGCCGGCGCATGATCTCAAAGAGAAAGTGACTCGCGATGACCACACATGACTGTTGCGCCGCGGGCACACCGAAGTCCGGCGGCGAGTACGATCTCGCGGTCGTCGGCGCGGGCTCGGCCGGCTTTTCGGCGGCGATCGCGGCGGCCGAGCTCGGCGCCAATGTCGCCCTCATCGGTCACGGTACCATCGGGGGAACATGCGTCAATGTCGGCTGCGTGCCCTCGAAAACGATGATCCGCGCGACCGAAACCCTCCATCACGCCGAAGCCGCGTCGCGCTTTGCCGGTATCCGCGCGCATGGCCAAATCACCGATTGGCGCGCGCTGGTGCGCCAGAAGGACGAGCTGGTATCGTCGCTCCGCCAAGCCAAATACAGCGATCTTCTTCCCGGCTACAACACCATTGCGTATCTTGAAGGCGCGGCGCGCCTGACAGCCGACGGCGTCGTTCTCGATGATGAGCCGATCAAGGCCCGAAGGGTGATCGTTGCGACGGGCGCTGCTGCGTCGGTGCCCGCGATCTCCGGGATCGAGACGATACCCTATCTCACCAGCACGAGCGCGCTCGAGCTCGAGCAATTGCCGGCATCGCTGCTCATCATCGGGGGCGGCTTTATCGGCTGCGAGCTTGGTCAGATGTTCGCCCGTGCCGGTGTCAAGGTGACGATCGCGACCCGCCGCCGCTTGCTGCCGAAGGCCGAGCCCGAGATCGGAGAGGCCTTGGCACGGTATCTGACGGAGGAAGGCATTATCATCCGCGACGGGCTGACCTACCGGCGGATTGAGCAATCGCCGGAGGGCGTCGCGCTGTCCGTGGCGGTCGACGGCCGCGCCGAGGCGATTACCGCGCAGCGTGTTCTCGTCACCAGCGGGCGCCGGCCCAACACCGAAGGCTTCGGTCTCCGAGAGGCGGGCGTTGCCCTTTTGCCCAATGGCGGCATCGAGGTCGATGACCGAATGCGCACCTCGAAGCTCGGCGTCTATGCCGCCGGGGACGTTACGGGGCGCGACCAATTCGTCTACATGGCCGCTTACGGGGCACGGATCGCGGCGGAGAACGCGCTCAACGGCGACAGCAAACGCTACGATGCGAGCGTCATGCCTGCGGTCGTGTTCACCGATCCCCAGGTCGCGAGCGTCGGCTTCACGGAAGCCGGCGCGCGCGCGCAAGGGATTGCGGTAAAGACCTCGACGCTCAGGCTGAGCCATGTCCCGCGTGCGCTCGCCGCTCGCGACACGCGCGGTCTCATCAAGCTCGTGGCCGAAGCGAAGAGCGGCAGGCTTCTTGGCGCGCACATCATCGCGCCCGAAGGCGCCGACAGTATCCAGACGGCGGCACTGGCGATCAAAACCGGACTTACGGTCAAAGAGTTGGCGGAGACGATCTTCCCGTATCTCACGACGGTCGAAGGGCTCAAACTCGCCGCGCAAACCTTTGACAAGGACGTGGCGAAGCTGTCCTGCTGCGCCTGACGGGCCACCTGACCAGCGGCCGCCCGGCAGCGGTTTTTCGGTGGCAGTTACTAGTTCCCCATTTTGCCAGGATCGAGATAGGGTCCGACTTCGCGCCTCATGGCGCCTGCGATATGGGCTACCCTCTTTTTTGGATGCGTCGCGCGCCGCCCGATTCGCTCGAGCGCGTCCGCGTTGGCTTGCGAGCGGGCCGCGTGGAGATCGCGGAACGTAGCCGTGATCGGGGCTCGAACAGCGCGTCGATGATCGGGCATTCGGGGACCTCGTCACCGGTGCACTGCCGGGCCAGAGCATCGAGAACCGACTTGAGCTTCTCGAGGTCGGCGATCTTTTGCTGGACCTCTCGCGCATGCGAGCGCGTCAGCGTTTTGACCTGCGCACAGGTATAGTTGCTGCCATCAACCAAGCGCAGCAATTGGCGAATTTCCTCGATCGTGAAGCCAAGCTCACGGCTGCGGCGCACGAAGGTGAGGCGCTTGATGAGATCTTGCCCATAAAGGCGATGTCCACCCGCGCTGCGCGGTGGCGGCGGCAAAATGCCGATCCGCTCGTAATAGCGGATCGTCTCCATATTGCAGCCCGAGCGCGCGGCCAGCGCGCCGCGGGTCAGCAACTCCAATTCCTCCCCGACACCCGTCGCCATCACGTGACCTCAGACCTGTAGTTTGTACAGGCGGTATAAATGGGGGCAAGGCCGCTGACAAGCAAAGCGAACACGGCAAAAGCGAACACAGCCTCCACAATCCCGCCGCCACGTTGCCCGCTTCATCGCCCGCTCCATTCGCAGGGCATGAAACCGAAGAACTCCTGCGCTTTGTACCCCGGGAAAGATCACGGGCTCCGTGCACGTCCTGGCGGCGGCTTTGACGCCCGCGACCATTGTGACTATATGCCCGCGAACTCCGCGGGAGACGGGCCGGCACGCCATGCCGGGTCAAAGCCGTCGCGACCGCGGCCTGCAACCTTTAACGCTTCACCGCCCAAGGCAGGGCGTGGCGTTTCATTGGAGCAGTGGCATGGCGAAGAAAATCGCAGGCTACATCAAGCTGCAAGTGCCGGCGGGCGCGGCCAATCCCTCCCCGCCGATCGGTCCCGCGCTCGGTCAGCGCGGCTTGAACATCATGGAATTCTGCAAGGCCTTCAACGCGAGGACCGCGCAGATGGAGAAGGGCACGCCGATCCCGGTGGTGATCACGGCCTATCAGGACCGTTCCTTCACCTTCGAGATGAAGCTCCCACCCATGTCCTTCTATCTGAAGAAGGCCGCGAAGATCCAAGGCGGTTCCAAGACCCCGGGCCGCGGGACGGTTGGGCAGGTGACCAAGGCGCAAATACGCGAGATCGCGCAGACCAAGCTGCCCGACTTGAATTGCGACAGTGTGGAATCGGCAATGGCCATGGTCGAGGGCTCGGCCCGCTCCATGGGCCTCGAGGTTGTGGGGTGACGAGATGAGCGTGGGAAAACGTCAGAAAGCTGCGCTCGAGGGCATCGACCGCACCAAGCTCTACCCGCTCAACGAGGCGGTAAAGCTCGTCAAGGAAAGAGCCAAGGCCAAGTTCGACGAGACCGTCGAGGTCGCAATGAACCTCGGTGTGGACCCGCGCCATGCCGACCAGATGGTGCGCGGCGTATGCCAATTGCCGAACGGCTCCGGCCGCTCGGTGCGCGTCGCCGTCTTCGCCCGCGCCGGCAAGGCGGAGGAGGCGAAGGCCGCCGGCGCCGATCTTGTCGGCGCCGAAGACCTCGTCGAGAAGATCAACGCCGGTGAGATCAATTTCGACCGGTGCATCGCGACGCCCGATCTGATGCCGCTCGTCGGGCGGCTCGGCAAGGTGCTCGGCCCGCGCGGCTTGATGCCGAATCCGCGCGTCGGGACGGTGACGCCCGACGTCGCGGGCGCGGTACGCGCCGCGAAAGGCGGCGCGGTCGAGTTTCGCGTGGAGAAAGCCGGCATCGTACACGGCGGCGTCGGCAAGGCCTCCTTCGAGGCCGACAAGCTCGCCGAGAACATCCGCGCCTTCGCGGATGCCGTGGTGAAGGCGAAGCCTGCCGGCGCCAAAGGGCACTACGTGCAGCGCATCGCCATCTCCTCGACCATGGGACCGGGTGTGAAGGTCGATCCCGCGAGCGTGATGGGAGCGTAGCGTCGTTACCTTCTCCCGTTCATGGGAGAAGGTGCCGAGACGAAGTCGAGGCGGATACAAGGGGCCTTGTTGAAATCTACAAACGCCCTCATCCGCCCTTCCCTCGGAACGAGTCCGAGGGTCGGGCACCTTCTCCAGCAGGCGGGAGAAGGCGGCGCGCAAAGCGCATGAACCCGCTTCTTCCACCCTCGACCACCGCCTGGGTGCTGACTGACGGCAAGGCCGGGGATACGGCCATCTGCTTCGGCGTGGTCGAGGCGTTGGGCCTTGAGCCCGTGCTTCACAAGATCGCGCCGCGGCCGCCTTGGAGCTGGGCGACACCTTTCGGGCCCATCGACCCGAAGGAAGCCCCGCATCGGCCTCAAAGCCCGATCGCGCCGCCTTACCCCGACCTCATCGTCGCTTCCGGCCGGCGCGCCGTTCCTTATGTCCGGCGCGTTCGCGCCGAGACGGCCGGGCGCACCTTCACGGCCTTCATGAAGGACCCTTACACCGGGGTCAGAACCGCGGACCTCATCTGGGTTCCAGAGCATGACACGCTCGCCGGGCCGAATGTGATCAAGACGCCGCTCACGCCGCACCGGGTCACGGCGGCGAAATTGGCCGCGGCCCGCGCCGAGCCGCTCGGCATCCTCGCGCGCCTCCCGCGCCCGCGCGTCGCGCTCCTCATCGGCGGCAACAGCGTCAATCACCGCTTCACGAGAGCCGATATCGCCGCCCTGTCGGCAAAGCTCGACCGGCTCGCTCAAGGCGGCAATTCGCTCATGGCGACGCTGTCGCGCCGCACGCCGCCCCGCTTGCGCCAGGCGATCGCCGCCGTCATCGCAAGGCACGGCGGCTATCTCTGGGACGAGAAGGGCGACAATCCCTTCATCGCGCTGCTTGCGCTCGCCGACGCGCTGGTGGTCACGGCCGATTCGGTCGGCATGGTGGGGGAGGCGGCGGCGACCGGCCGCCCGGTTCTCGTCTTCGAGCCGAGCGGCGGGCACAAGAAGGTCAGGCGGTATCTCGACGGGCTTCGCGCAAGGGGAATTGTCCATAACTTTGCCGGACATCTTGCGGGAACACCCTACGAACCCCTAGATTCGACGTTTGCGGTCGCTTCCCTTATTGCGGAGGCGTTTCGTCGGCATCGCGAGGCGCGCTGAGGACAGCGCCGGGCGGCTGGCGTTCCGAGCCCGATCGCCCAAGGAGTGAGTGTGCCGCAGCATCATACGCCTCTTTTGATCGTCGGCTCCGGTCCGGCCGGTTACACGGCGGCGATCTATGGCGCCCGCGCGCTCTTGAAGCCGATCCTCGTCTCGGGGGTGCAGGAGGGCGGCCAGCTCACGATCACCACCGATGTCGAGAATTACCCGGGCTTTGCCGATGTGATCCAAGGCCCTTGGCTCATGGAGCAGATGCGGCTTCAGGCGGCTCATGTCGGCACGACCCTCATTTCCGACCACATCGTCTCTGCCGAGCTCAGGGTTCACCCCTTTCGCCTGAAAGGGGATTCGGGCGACGTCTACACGGCCGATGCGCTCGTCATCGCCACGGGGGCCCAGGCCAAATGGCTCGGGTTGCCGTCGGAAGAACGTTTCAAGGGTTTTGGCGTCTCCGCTTGCGCCACTTGCGACGGTTTCTTCTTTCGCGGCAAGGAGGTGGTAGTGGTGGGCGGCGGCAACACCGCCGTCGAGGAGGCGCTCTATCTCTCCGCCCTCGCCGCCAAGGTGACGGTAGTGCATCGCCGCGACGCCTTCCGGGCCGAGCGCATCCTGCAGGAGCGCCTGTTCGGCCGGACCAATGTCGAGGTGATCTTCGACCATGTACTCGATGAGATCGGCGGCGCCGAGGAGCCGCTCTCGGTCACGGGGGTGACGCTGCGTCAGACGCGCACCGGCGCCAAGACGCGGCTCAAGGCGGATGGCGTGTTCATCGCCATCGGCCACGCGCCCGCGGTCGAGCTCTTCAAGGATCAGTTGCGCATGACGGCGTCGGGCTATATCGCGACGGAACCCGGCTCGACGGCGACCAGCATTCCCGGCGTCTTTGCCGCCGGAGACGTGACCGACGAACGATACCGACAAGCCGTGACGGCGGCCGGGCTCGGCTGCATGGCCGCGCTCGACGCGGAGAAATGGCTCGCCGCGAGGGAACAACAAAGAACGGCGGCCGAGTAGTCGTCGCCGAAATCGAGGGGCGTGCCGCAGTGGATTGGGATCGTTTGCGAATATTCTGCGCGGCCGCGGAGGTCGGCAGTTTCACCCACGCGGGCGACATGCTCGAGCTGAGCCAATCGGCCGTGAGCCGGCAGATCGCCGCGCTCGAGGAGGAAGTCGGCGTGCCGCTCTTCCATCGCCATGCGCGCGGCCTCATCCTGACCGAGCCGGGCGAGACCTTGTTTCGCACCGCCCTCGAGATGAAGCTGAAGATCGAGACCGCGCGGGCGCGTCTCGTCGATACGCGCGAGAAGCCGAACGGGCAATTGCGCATCACGACCACGATCGGGCTCGGCACTTATTGGCTCACGCCCCGCCTCGGCGAGTTCCTCGACAGCTTTCCCGACATCCGCGTCGAGCTGCTGCTGATCGATGAGGAGCTCGATCTCGCCATGCGTCAGGCCGATGTCGCGATAAGGCTGCGTCTGCCGGTGCAATCGGACCTTGTGCAACGGCGGCTCTTCACCGTGCATTTCCACGCCTATGCCTCGGCCGAATATGTGAAGCGTCGCGGCATGCCGAAGACGCCGGAGGAGCTCGATGCGCATCGCATCGTCGCCTATGGCGGGTCGGCCGCGAATTATCTCCTCGAGACGAGCGTGCTGCCGGTGATCGGGCGCGATCCGCGCCATCCCCGCCCCGTGGCGCTCACCGTGAGCAATGTCTCGAGCGTGAAGCGGGCGGTGGAAAGCGGCTTCGGCGTGGGTATTTTGCCGGACTATCTCGTCGTGCAGAACTCGAACCTGGTGCGCGTGCTCCCCGAAAGCGAGATGCCCTCGCTCGACACTTACTTCGTTTATCCGGAGGAGCTGCGCAACGTCGCGCGCGTCCAGGTCTTCCGCGACTTCATGATCCAGAAGGCGCAACGCTGGTCGCATTGAAGCAGGATGCGTTCCGTGGCGGCGGGCGCATCAATCCTCACACGAGGTCGGCCTCGACACGGCCCTTGCGCTCGAGCCAGGAAGGCGTCGGCAATCCCTTGCTTCGCAGGAACTCGGGGTTGAAGAGCTTCGACTGGTATCTTGTGCCGTAATCGGCAAGGACCGTCACGATGGTGTGCTTGGGGCCGAGCTTCTTCGCGAGGCGAATGGCGCCCGCGACATTGATGCCCGACGAGCCGCCGAGGCACAGGCCTTCATGCTCCAAAAGATCGAAGACGACGCGCACCGCCTCTTCGTCGGGAATCTGAAAGGCGGCATCGACCGCAAGACCCTCGATATTCTTGGTGATGCGGCCCTGGCCGATGCCTTCGGTGATCGAGGAGCCGGAGGCCTTGAGCTCACCCGTGGTGTAATAGCTGTAGAGGGCCGCTCCCATCGGGTCGGCGATGGCGATCGCGATGTCCTTGTTGCGTTCCTTGAGCGCGATCGCGACGCCAGCCAAGGTGCCACCCGTGCCGACGGCGCAGACGAAGCCGTCCACCTTGCCGCCGGTCTGCTCCCAGATTTCGGGGCCCGTCGTCTCGACATGCGCCTGGCGGTTCGCGACATTGTCGAATTGGTTCGCCCAGATGGCGCCGTTCGGCTCGCTTTCGGCTAGCTTCTCGGCAACCCGGCCCGACACTTTCACGTAGTTATTCGGGTTGGCATAGCCCACCGCAGGCACCTCGATGAGCTCGGCGCCGGCAAGCCGGAGCATGTCCTTCTTTTCCTGCGATTGCGTTTCCGGAATCACGATCACGGAGCGAAGCCCGAGCGCGTTGCCGACGAGCGCGAGGCCGATGCCGGTGTTGCCGGCCGTGCCTTCCACCACCACCCCGCCCGGCTTGAGGGCGCCACGCGCCATGGCGTCCTTGATGATGAAGAGGGCGGCCCGGTCCTTCACCGATTGGCCGGGGTTCATGAACTCGGCCTTGCCGAGGATGGTGCAGCCGGTCATCTCGGAGGCGCGGTTCAGCTTGATCAGCGGAGTGTTGCCGATCGCTTCGATCACATTGGCGCGGATGCTCATAAGATTCAGTTCCGTTGCTCGTCGCTCATGGTTTCGTCCAGCATAGTCGTGAAGGCGGCGCACATCGAGAGGCGCGAGATGCCGTCAGACCTTCCATTTCCGGTGAGCTGATCGGAAGAATGGCGGCGTCACGCTTCGTCGAAATCGAGGCTCACCGCCGGCGAGGTCGGGCGCGACTGGCAGGCGAGCACGAAGCCTTGCTCCATCTCCCAGGGTTCGAGCGAGTAATTGCGCATCATCTTCACCGTGCCCGAGACGAGCTTGGCGCGGCAGGTGCAGCACATCCCGCCTTTGCAGGAGAATGGGAGCTCGAGGCCCGCGCGCAACCCCGCATCGATCACGCCTTCATCGGCGGCGACCGGAAAGCTGTGCGTCACGCCGTCGAGCCTCACGGTCGCGGTTGCGATGGCATCAAGCGTTTGGCCCGGCGATCCGCCGGCGCGGGCGCGCGTCGCCCGGATCGAGGGGGGCGGTGATGTCGGCGTGAAAAGCTCGAGATGGATGCGATCTTTTGGCACGCCCAAGTTGGCAAGCGCGATTTGCGCCGCCTCCATCATGCCTTGCGGCCCACAGAGGAAGGCATGATCGATTTTCTGCCCCGGCAAGCTTGCCCGCACCAGGGCCGTGATTCTTTCGCCATCGAGCCGGCCGTGGAGCAGCGGCAAATCCTGCGCCTCGCGCGAGAGCACGTGATGCACGGCGAGCCGGCCGAGATGCCTGTCCTTGAGATCCTCGAGAGCGTCCTTGAACATGATGTCGCGTGAGGAACGGTTGCCGTAGAGCAGAACGAAGCGGCTCTTCTTCTCGCGCGACAGGATCGATTTGATGTGCGACATCACCGGCGTGATGCCCGAGCCGCAGGCGATGCCGACATAGGCATGCGCGGCTTGCGGATCGAGCGGGACCGTGAAGCGGCCCATCGGGGTCATCACCTCAATGGTGTCGCCGGGCTTGAGCGTCTCGTTGACATGGGTCGAGAAGAGTCCACCGTCGACCTTCTTCACCGCCACCCTGAGTTCGCCGTCGTCGAGCCCCGAGCAGATGGAGTAGGAGCGCCGCTCTTCCTCGCCTTGAAGCGCCGCGCGCAAAGTGAGGTATTGGCCAGGCTCGAAGACGTAAGCGCTGGCAAGCTCGGGTGGCACCGCGAAGGCAATCGAGACGGCGTCTTTCGTCTCGCGACGCAGATCGGCGACCGTGAGGCGGTGGAAATGCGGGGAGCTCATCGCAAGCCGTCGCTTGTCACGTATCCAGCAAGGGTCAAGCGCGACCTCGCCTTCTTGCGGGCGCGAAGCTTCGGAGCCTTGCTTCGTTCGACCACGCCATCATAGGCGTGGATGCGCGGCCGACACCCGCGCATGACGACTGGGGAAGACGCGCACGCGCGTTATCACGCGCTGGCGCTTGCCCCACGCGTCGTGCCCGTCCTCGGACGTGTTCCGAGGATCGGTGCGGGCACCCACACCTTCCTTCGTTGGGCTGCCGTCAAAGGCGCAAAACTCCGCCCGGAAACATGTGCTGCTCAGATGCATTTGAATTGATCGAAGGGCTCGCGGCAGGCCTTGCAACGCCACAAGGCTTTGCAGGCGGTCGAGCCGAATTCCGAGATTCGCTCGACCTCCGCGGAGCCGCAATGGGGGCAGCGCAGGGCCTCCTTGCCGAACAGGACGCCGCGCGAGGACGAATGGGCGGGCGGCGCGATGCCGTATTTCAGCAATTTCGCGCGACCCTCATCGCTCATCCAATCCGTGGTCCACGCAGGCGAAAGCACAGTCGTGATCTTGCGGTTCGAGAACCCGGCCCTTTCGAGCGCGAGATCGGCCTCGACCGCGATCATATTCATGGCGGGACAGCCGGAATACGTAGGCGTGATCACCGCCTCGACGCTCTCGCCCTCGATCCTGACCTCGCGCAGGATGCCGAGATCGGTGATCGTAAGCACTGGGATCTCGGGATCGTGGACGTGCGCGAGCGCCGCAAGGGCGCGCACGCGCAGCGCCCGCGTCTTTCCGTCGCGCGCCGCACCCTCCTCGATCTTGTGGCTTTCACGGTCTGGCATCGTCCTACCATGTCGCGCCGGGATAGGTTCTTTGCAAGTATTGAAGCTCGGCCAGCACATGGCCGAGATGCTCGGAGTGCCTTCCATGCCGGCCGCCCGTCTGCATCCAACCGTCGCGCGGGCGCGCCAGGGTGGCCTCGCCGAGAACCCGGTCGATCGTCGCATCGAATCTGCCCTTGAGCGTTGCCGGGTCGACGGCAACGCCCGAAGCGATGAGGCCGCGCTCGACCTCATCCGTCTCGAAGAGCTCGCCCGTATAGGGCCATTCTTCGGCGAGCGCTTCCTCCATGCGGCGATGGCTCTCGGCCGTGCCGTCTCCGAGACGCACCGTCCATTCCCCGCAATGGCGCAAATGATAGGCAATTTCCTTGACGGCCTTCGCCGCGATGGCGGAAAGCGTCGCATCGGTCGAGCCCGCCATGGTTTCCCAGAAAGGGTGCATGAAGGCCGAGAGGAGAAATTGACGCAGGATCGTCATGGCGAAATCGCCATTCGGCCGCTCGACCATCAGAAGGTTGCGATAAGCGGTGACATCGCGCAGATAAGCGAAAGCGTCCTCGCCCTGCCCCTTGCCTTCGATTTCGCCCGCATAGGCGTAAAGAGCGCGAGCCTGGCCGATGAGATCGAGCGCGAGATTGGCGAGCGCCAGCTCCTCTTCGAGCACCGGCGCATGCCCGCACCATTCGGAAAGGCGATGCCCGTTGATGAGCGCCGTGTCGGCAAGCCGGAGCGTGTAAAGAAGGAGGGGGTCTTCGCTCATGCGGGGAGGGCCTTCGATCAGCCGGTGCGCTTTTGCGGCTCGAGCAGCGCATCCTCGTCGCTCGCGCCTTGCGCCGCTTCGGTGACGCCAACCTTCCCGACCTCACGCGCGAGCCATTTCTCGAATCGGCGCGGCTTGCCGGCAAACAAGACCGCGGTCGCTTTGACGGACTTGCGCGCCAATTGCTGATAGCGCTTGTCGAGCACCTCCTCCAGCCGGATCAGGTCGCCGGCCGAGATGTCGGCGCGCGTGCGCACGAAATCGCGCAACACCTCGAGATCATGGCAAAGGCCGAGACGGTCGCGCAGGCGCTTCAATTCGGCGTGGCGCGCGGCGACCTTGCCTTTCGCGCCGAGCGCGAAAAAGGCGAGATGGTTCTGATGATCGACGCAGGCCTTGCGCAAGAGGTGGAGCGCCGCCTCCTTGCCTCCTTCCAGCGCGATCGCTTGGCGACGCGCCCGGCGATAGGTCTTCACCGCGCCCTTGTGCAGGTCGCGGCCCTCGCCTTTGATCGGCAAAGCCCGCCAAATGGCGCCAAACCGCGCCATACGGTCCCGGTCCCGGCGGCGCGAGCGCCGGTCGAGGCTCGCCGAGGCGGCGCGGTGATGGGCGGAGAGAACCGGATTGATGCGAGAAGCCGCCTCGCCGAGCTCGCCCGAAAGCGATTGCAAGGTCTTGAGCATGACGGTCGCATCGCGGCTATGGCCGAGGCGCCGGCGCAATTCGCCGGTGACCTCGCGCGTGTCGTCGGCGAGATCGGTGAGCGCGGCGGGCGCGAGGCGCAAGAGCGAACGCAGACGCTTGAGCTCGCGGCGCGACTTATGCACGACCGGCTCCGTCAGCCGTCCCCCTTGCAGGACGCTGGTCAGCCCGCCGAGAACGCGCAAGATCTCCGCCGCCCAGACGGCGAGCCACGGATCGCCCGGCCTTTGTCCCGTCGCATCGAGCATGGGGCCAAGCTTAGCCGAATGCGCGCCGGCGCGCGAGATGGGAAAGGCTCAAAGCGCTTGACCCGGAACCTCACGCGGCGAATAAGCAAAGGTGAACGGCGCGGGACCCCATGAACTCACCTCTCGACCATAAAAAGCTGCTGAAAGGCGCGACCGGCGATTGGGAAATCGTCATCGGCATGGAGATTCACGCCCAGGTGACGAGCCAAGCGAAGCTTTTCTCCGGCGCCTCGATGGCTTTCGGGGGCGAGCCCAACTCGCACGTTTCCTTCATCGACGCGGCAATGCCCGGCATGCTGCCAGTGCTCAATGAGGAATGCGTCCGCCAGGCGATCCGCACGGGGCTTGGCCTCAAGGCGAAGATCAATCATCGCAGCGTCTTCGATCGGAAGAATTATTTCTATCCCGACCTGCCGCAAGGCTACCAGATCAGCCAGTACAAATCGCCGATCGTGGGGGAGGGCGAGGTGATCGTCGACACGGCGGACGGCGGGCGCATCTGCGTCGGCATCGAGCGGCTGCATCTCGAGCAGGACGCGGGCAAATCGCTGCACGACCAGCACGCGACCATGAGCTTTGTCGATCTCAACCGCTCGGGTGTCGCTCTCATGGAGATCGTCTCGAAGCCCGATCTGCGCTCGGCCGAGGAGGCGCGCGCCTATGTGACGAAGCTGCGCACCATCTTGCGCTACCTCGGCACCTGCGACGGCGACATGGAGAAGGGCAATTTGCGAGCCGACGTGAATGTGTCGGTCCGCCGCCCGGGCGAGCCCCTCGGCACCCGCTGCGAGATCAAGAACGTCAATTCCATCCGTTTCATCGGCCAGGCCATCGAGGCCGAGGCGCGCCGGCAGATCGGCATCATCGAGGACGGCGGGTCGATCGAGCAGGAGACGCGCCTTTTCGATCCCGCGAAGGGCGAGACGCGCGCCATGCGCACGAAGGAAGAGGCGCATGACTATCGCTACTTCCCGGATCCGGACCTTCTGCCGCTCGAGTTCGACCAGGCCTATGTGGATGAGCTCGCGGCTCATTTGCCCGAGCTTCCGGATGCGAAGCGAGCCCGCTTCATGAGCGAATATGGGCTCTCCCCCTATGACGCCTCGGTGCTCGTCGCGGAGCGGGCGAACGCCGATTATTTCGAGGCTGTCGCCAAAGGGAATGACGGCAAGAGCCGTGACGGCAAGGCTGCCGCGAATTGGGTGATCAACGAGTTGTTCGGCCGCCTCAACAAGGAGGGCAAGGACATCGAGGCCGCACCGGTCTCGGCCGCGCAGCTCGGCGCCCTCGTCGATCTCATCGGGGAAGGCGCGATCTCGGGGAAAATCGCCAAGGAGCTGTTCGAGATCCTGTGGAACGAGGGGGGCGATCCGCGTGAGCTCGTCGAGACCCGCGGCCTGAGGCAGGTGACGGACATGGGCGCCATCGAGGCGGCGATCGACGCCATCATCGCGGCCAATCAGGACAAGGTGGAACAGGCGAAGGCCAAGCCGACCTTGATCGGCTGGTTTGTCGGCCAGGTGATGAAATCGACGGGCGGCAAGGCCAATCCCCAGGCCGTGAACGAGCTCTTGCGCCAAAAGCTCGGCATTTGAGCTGAAATTCCAGGGCCTGATCCTCCTAAACGCGCTTTCACGCGCTCCGGGCTATATTCGGAGGGCGAACCTGACCATCCGGCCACGGGAACTTTCGACGGCTTGTTCGAATAAGGAAAGGCTCTCGTGGCGTTTTCAGATTTCAGCCTGGGTTCACAATCCAGCCCCATAAATATCGGCTTTCACTTCCCTTGTCGCATGCCGTCGCTCCCGCTATGCGACAGCCCGACACGCGTTTTCAGCGAGGTTCGCGATGACACGAATGCGGTCACATTCCCCGGTGGTGGCGCTGGCGTTCGCTTGCATCTTGGCAGCAATTCCGGCTTCGGCGGCGCCTTGCCCGGGCTCTGGAAGCTTCGACAACTGGCTTTCCGCCTTCAAACAGGAGGCCGCCTCCTCCGGCGTCGGGCCTCGCGGCCTTGCGGCGTTGAACGGCGTCGCGCCCGATCCCGCCGTCGTCTCGAGGGATCGCGGCCAAGGCGTCTTCCACCAAAGCTTCGAGCAGTTCTCCTCGCGCATGGTGAACAGCTACCGGTTGTCGCGCGGCGCGAGCCTCATCCGGCAATATGCGGATACTTTCAATCGCATCGAACGGCAATTTGGGGTTCCGGCCCCGGTCCTCGTCGCCATTTGGGGGCTGGAGACGGATTTCGGTGCGGGAAACGGCAATTTTCCGACGATCCGTTCGCTCGCGACACTCGCCTATGACTGCCGCCGCGCGGATATGTTCCGCGCCGAGCTGATCGATGCGCTGAAGCTCGTCGATCGCGGCGATTTGAGCCCCGGTGAGATGCGCGGCGCTTGGGCTGGCGAGATCGGCCAGACCCAATTCATGCCCTCCTCCTACATCAAATTCGCCGTCGATTATGGCGGTGGGAGGAACCTCATCCGCAGCGTTCCGGACGTGCTCGCCTCGACGGCGAATTACTTGAAGAGCTATGGCTGGCAGCGTGGACAGCCTTGGGGACCCGGAACCGCGAATTTCGGCGTCATCAAGGAGTGGAACAAGGCTGATGTGTATGCGCGCACGATCGCCTATTTCGCCGATCGCCTCGCGGCCATGACCGGCCAGGGCAGGGCGGAGAATTGAGCCCCTCGCGCCCGCTGCCTTCGTGGAGATAAGGTAGCTCCCGCCTGCTGCAAAGCGGTTCTCGTTTTGCTGATCCCACGCCAGTCCCGTGAAGCCATACGCCGCAAGCTCCGCCGAGACGTCATCGCGAAAGCCAGCCCCTGGGGACGTTAATGTCCTCATCAGGCCGGCGCGGCGCGAGGATCTCACTTCCGTCCGCGACCTCCTCGTCGAGACTTGGCACGAGACTTATGATGCGATCTACGGCGTCGAGCGCGTGACCGAGATCACGAATGAATGGCACGCGCTCGAGCGTCTGGCGCGCGAACTTGAGTGTGAGGCTCACGCCTTCCTCGTGGCCGAGGCCGCTGACGGGAACCTCCTCGGCACGGCGTCGGCGACGCTCGGCGAGAACGGTCTCGTGACGCTCGGTCGCCTTTACGTGCGCCCGTCACGCCAAGGCCGAGGCCTCGGCACGGCGATGCTTCGCGTTTGCGAGGCCTGGTTCGCGCAAGGACGGCTCATGCGCCTCGAGGTCGAGACGAAAAACGCAAAGGCGAGGCGCTTCTATGCGAAACAAGGCTTTTCCGAATTGCCCACCCTTTCGCAAAGCGCGGAAGATCAAAACATCTTTTGCGAGAAGCCGATCGGTCCGCGCCGTGGCGCCTCACCTTTCGCGCTGACCATCCGCCCGGTGCGCGACGAGGACGCGCAAGAGCTCCTCGGCTTGATCGCGCTTTGCTTTGCCGAATATCCCGGCTGCCTCGTCGACCCGCATGACGATCTCGCCGATCTCGTGAAACCCGCCACGAGCTCGGCTGAACAAGGCCGGCGCTTCTGGGTCGTCGAGGATGGCGCGCGGCGCATCGGAGCTTGCGTGAGCCTCGATAACCCGCGGGCCGAGACGGCCGAGCTGCACCGCGTCTACGTCCGCCGCGACATGCGCCGGCGCGGCCTTGCGGGAAAGCTCGTCGCGCTCGCCGAGAGCGAAGCGCGTGCGCAAGGCGCAAGGCGCCTGTTCTTCTGGTCCGACACGCGTTTTCTCGGCGCGCATCGTTTCTACGAGCAGCTCTCCTACCGTCGCACCGGCGAGGAGCGCGACCTCGGCGATGTCTCGCATTCGCGCGAATATCGCTTCGAGAAGCTACTCTGACCGGATTTAAACCGCTCGCCGCATGAGCTTGAAGGAGATGCCTTGGATCAGCATGGCCGCGAGGCCAGCGGCGAGGAAGGCGATCGGCACGCTCGCGCGCGACAACAAGAGGCTGAGAACGGCAAAGAAGGCCGCAAAGCCGTAAAGCCCCATGAGCAAGCCGCGCAGCACCTGGCGCGCGGCGGCGGCGCCTTGCACCTGATGCGCGAAAACGGTGAGCACGGTCGCGAAGATGGGGAAGGTGGCGAGGAGCCCGCTGAGGCGCGGGCCGAGCGTCGAGGCACCTGCCGTGACCGCGACCACGAGTGTCGTCGCGACCGCCATCCGCGCCGGAAGGTCCCAGATCGGCAAGATGGCGACGACCCGGCGGATCGGCTGTGGCGGCATGGCACGAAGTGCGAGCGTCAAGGCCGCGAGCGCGATGAGAAATAGCGCAAGGTGCGGCAGAGCGAGCGCTTGCAAGCTGGTGGCGGCAATTGCGTAGGCGCCCGTTCCGGCGCAGAAGGCGATGGGCCAGCCGGCGCGCGCGGCCGTCAGGAAGTAACCAAGGCCGAAACAGGCCTGCGCGGCCGTGCCCGCGAGCGAACCTGCCGCTGCCTGCTGGGCGAAGCCCGGTCCCTGGTCGAGCGTGAGGAAGAAGGCCACCGGGCCGGAGGTCAGAGGCAAGCCGACGAGCCAGCCGCCGATTGCCTCTCCCCAGCGGCGCCCGGCAAGGCTCGCCGCGAGGATCAGAAGGGGTGTCAGCGACAGCTTGAGCGCCAGGGTGCTCATCGTCCGCCCTTGCCAGCCGCGCTTTGACCGGTGGGTGCGAAGAGGTCTTGCGCCGCACGCCACGCACCCCGTTGCGTCGAGGCGCCGATTGGAGCCTCCGAGAATTTTGACATCGCGCGAATTCCGTCATAGATGGATCGCGTCGCGCGGGCCTTTCGGCCCGCGCGGCTTTTCGAGCACCCGCGATCAGGTGAGCCTCGCTGCGAGCTTGGTCTGTCGTCCCGGGAAGCGCAAGCCGGTCGTGCGAGCGTGGCAACGGGAAGAGGAGGGCGCGATCCGTCGCGGGTTCCGTGCGCGGCCGTTCCTTCGAGCGGTGCGGGTCGGTGCCCGCATCGAACCGTCTCAAGCCGAAGCATCGGCCCGGCCGAACAGGATACGCGATGAGCAAGCGTCACAACGTCAAGCACAAGATCGACCGCCGCCTGGGCGAGAACCTCTGGGGTCGCCCGAAGAGCCCGTTCAACCGGCGCGAATACGGCCCGGGCCAGCACGGCCAGCGGCGCAAGGGCAAGATCTCCGACTTCGGCACGCAGTTGCGCGCCAAGCAGAAGCTGAAGGGCTATTACGGCAACATCTCCGAGAAGCAGTTCCGCCGCTATTACGCCGAGGCCATTCGCCTCAAGGGCGACAGCGGCGAGCAACTCATCGGCCTTCTGGAACGCCGGCTCGACGCCGTCGTCTACCGCTCCAAATTCGTGCCGACCGTCTTCGCCGCGCGGCAGTTCGTCAACCACGGCCATGTGAAGGTGAACGGAAGGCGCGTCACGATCGCGAGCTATCTGGTCAAGGCTGGCGATGTGATCGAAGTCAAGGAAGCTTCAAAGCAGCTCGTCATCGTGCTCGAGAGCGTGGCGCTCGCCGAGCGAGACGTGCCCGAATATATCGAGGTCGACCACAGCAAGATGACGGCGAAGCTCGCGCGCGTGCCCACGCTTACCGATGTGCCTTATCCGGTGCAGATGGAGCCGAACCTCGTCATCGAGTTCTATTCGCGCTGATCTTATCGATCTCGCATCACGTCGGCCGGACTTTCGAGTTCAGCCCCGCTCGCACAGGCGAGCGGGGCTTTTCATCATAAGCCTTTCGCCAGCGCATCGAAGGCGAGGAGCCGGCGCAACAGCTCCTCCATCTCGCCGAACGGCACCATGTTCGGCCCGTCAGAGGGGGCCTTGTCGGGGTCGCGATGCGTCTCGATGAAGACGCCCGCGACGCCGACCGCCACGGCCGCGCGCGCCAGCACCGGCACGAATTCGCGCTCACCGCCGGAGGACGCGCCCCGTCCGCCGGGCTGCTGCACCGAATGCGTCGCATCGAAGATCACGGGCGCTCCGGTGGTTGTCGCCATGATCGGCAGCGAGCGCATGTCCGAGACAAGGGTGTTGTAGCCGAAGCTCGCGCCGCGCTCGGTGACGAGGACGTTCGGGTTGCCGGCGCCGGCGATCTTGGCAACGACATTCTTCATGTCCCAGGGCGCGAGGAACTGCCCTTTCTTGACATTGACGACACGGCCGGTCTCGGCGGCGGCGATGAGAAGATCCGTCTGCCGGCAGAGGAAAGCCGGGATTTGCAGAATGTCGACGGCCTCGGCGACCGGGGCGCATTGGACAGGCTCATGCACATCGGTGAGAACGGGCACGCCGAGCTTTTCGCGGATGTCGGCGAAGATGGCGAGCGCCTTGTCGAGGCCAAGGCCGCGCTGCGCGCTAAGCGAGGTGCGGTTCGCCTTGTCGAAAGAGCTCTTGAAGACGAAACCGATGTCGAGCTTGCGCGTGAGCTCCTCGAGCGCGCCCGCCATGTCGAAGGCATGGTCGCGGCTTTCGAGCGCGCAAGGGCCGGCGATCAGCGCAAGCTTGAGCGAATTGCCGAAGCGCACGCCTTGCGTCGTCACGACGGGATTGACGGAGACGGGGATGGTCGTGGTCATGAAGGGCGTATAACGTGGTTGAAGGACGTAGGCGAGGCGCCTCCGGCGGATCGGGTTCCACAGGGGGCCGGGCGGCGGCAGGGTCGGTCGAATAATCAGTGAGCGGTGCTGACCCATTCCGACGAAGAGGGAAACCTGCGTCGGGCCGCATCGGGAGAGAGCCCGGCATGGACGCGTTTTCCAAGGCCACCGACGGAATCGAGACGGCGGCGCAAGCGCTCGCCTTGCACGTCCGTCGCGCCAAGGCCTTCGTCGTGCTCACCGGCGCCGGCATGTCGACGGAATGCGGCATCCCCGATTTTCGCTCGCCCGGCAGCCCGTGGCTCGCCAACCCGCCCATGCCTTTCGATCGTTTCCTCGCTAGCGAGGGCGCAAGGCGCGAGGCCTGGCGGCGCAAGTTCGCGCTCGATGATCACCATGAGGGCGCGGCGCCAGGCGTTGGGCATCGCGCCTTGGCGCGCCTCGTGAATGAAGGGGTCGTCAAAACGGTGATCACACAAAATATCGACAACATGCATCAGACTGCCGGCGTTCCCGCCGACAAGGTCATCGAGCTGCACGGCAACGGTACTTACGCGCGCTGCCTCGATTGCGGGAGGCGCCATGAGCTCGCTTTCTGCCGGCGCATGCTCGAGGAAGAAAATCGCGCGCCCTGTTGCGAAGCTTGCGGCGGTATCGTCAAGGCCGCGACCATCTCCTTCGGCCAGGCGATGCCGCAACAGGAGATGCGGCGTGCCTTGCACGCGGCTGGAAACGCCGATCTCGTTCTCGCCATCGGCTCGTCGCTTCTCGTTTATCCGGCGGCGGGCTTGCCGCTCGTCGCGCGAGACAACGGGGCCGTCTTCCTCATCCTCAATCGCGGCGAGACAGGGCTCGATCACGAGGCGCATGAACGCTTCGATGTCGAGGCGGGCCCGGTCCTCACACGCCTCGCTTCGCATCTCGCGCGGCGCGTCAATTGAGGTCGTCGAGGGTTTATTCCTTGTTCGAAACCCCAAATTGGGGCTTTGTTTCGGCTGCGGCAATGGTAGATTATAGAGCGAATCAGTATTGGGCCCGTCTGACCTGGTAGTCCGATGAGCAGCGACGTCCCGGAGTATCGCCCGAGATCGAATGCTTCGAGCAGCGGCTCTTTCGGCGACAAGACGACGCGGGAGGGCAATGTGGGCGAGGCTTTGCAGGACAGCGGAAGAGCGCGGCTCGAAGGCACCGAGGAAACCGGCTTCGTCACCGTCCAACCGATCCACATCGAAGGCGTGGTCAAATGGTTCGACGCGGTGAAGGGCTATGGTTTTGTCAAGCCGGATCACGACCTTCCCGATGTGCTCTTGCATGTAACCTGCCTCAGGCGTGACGGTTTCCCGATCACGGTCGAGGGGTCGCGCGTCGCGCTCGAGGCGGTACGCGGACAACGCGGCTTGCAAGCCTTGCGCGTGCTCAAGGTCGAGCCGCCGAAGCTGCCTCACCCCTCGGAGCTTCCGCCCGCGCGCACCCATACCCAGGTGATCGCGTCGAGCGCTCTCGAAGGGGTCACCGTCAAATGGTTCAATCGCGTGCGGGGCTTCGGCTTCGTAAGCAAGGGAGAAGGGGCGCCCGATATCTTCGTGCATATGGAGACCTTGCGGCGCTTCGGCCTTGCCGAATTGCGGCCCGGCCAGCAGGTGCTGGTGCGCTATGGGCCAGGTCCGAAGGGGCTGATGGCGACGGAAGTGCGCTTGCCCGAGCACGGCGCGGTCGCCGCGTCCCATTAGGCGGGAGCGGGCCGAAAGGACCGGCGCCGCCCCGCATTCCCTCCTCTTATCTTTTCGCTTAACCTTCGCGGCAAATCAGATGCTGACCTTCCGGTCATGCGCTGGCGCGTGACGTTTCACCGGAGAATCCCGAATGAGCCTCATCTCGATGTGGCGGCGCGCCTCAGGCGAAGAGAGGAGGCGTGCCGAAGAACGAGAGCGAGACGCGCGCGGGCATCGATGCGCGCCTTTGGGGAATGCCTTTGCCTTCATCGCCCTGTTGCTCACCTTGGCTTTCCCCGGGCTCGACGCGACGACATCGCGTGCGCGGGCGGCCGAGCCGCTGCAGCGCCTCGAGATCGTCTCGGCTAATGGGCCGCATGTCTTCGAGGTTGAGCTCGCCCGCAACAGCGCCGAGCGCGAGAAGGGCCTGATGTTTCGCCGCTACATGCCAAAGAACCGCGGCATGCTTTTCGATTTCAGCAGTCCCGAGCCGGCCACGATGTGGATGGAGAACACCTATATTCCGCTCGACATGCTCTTCATCCGCGCGGACGGCACGGTGGCGCGCATCGAGACCGACACCGAACCTCTATCGAGGCGCGTGATCGCCGCGGGCGAACCGGTACTTGGCGTGCTCGAGCTCAACGGCGGCGTCTGCGACGAGCTCGGCATCAAGTCGGGTGACAAGGTGATGCACCCGATGTTCAAGCCGCACTGAGAGGGCTGCCTCAATTGGGGGCTCGAGCTGCCTCATCGGCGCGCGCTTTCGCGGCGGCGCAATCACGAAAGCCACTCCGGCAGCCGATCGAGTCCGATGAGGTCATCATAGCTCGGACGGGGCCGCACCACGGCGAAACGCTCACCTTTAACGAGCACTTCTGGAACCAGAAGTCGCGAATTATAGGTCGAGGCCTGCACGGCCCCATAGGCGCCTGCCGACATCACGGCGAGGAGGTCGCCTGAACGCGGCAGGGGCATCGTCCTTTTCTGCGCCAGATAATCGCCGCTCTCGCAGACCGGCCCGACGATATCGACGGTTTGACGCGCAGCGTCGGGTGCGGGCTCGATGACGTTCACCACGTCATGATAGGCCTCATAAAGCGTCGGGCGGATGAGATCGTTCATCGCCGCGTCGACGATCACGAAGCTCTTGCCCGCGCCTTGCTTGACGTGAATCACTCGCGTCAGCAGCACGCCTGCGTTGGCGGCGATCAGCCTCCCATGCTCGAAGACGAGCTTGAGGCCGAGCTTTTGCGTGTGGCGTAGGATCGTCCGCGCATAGGCGTTGGGCTCGGGCGGCCGCAGATTGCTGTGCGGATCATAGATCACGCCGAGACCGCCGCCGAAGTCGAGATGCTCGAGGCGGTGGCCCTGTCCCATGAGGTGAACCGCAAGCGAGGCGAGGCGCTCGGCCGCCGCATCGAAGGGCGCAAGATCGGTGATCTGGCTGCCGATGTGCATGTCGACGCCAGTGACGGAAAGTCCGGGCAATTTCGCGGCCCTGGCGTAGATGCGCGGCGCCTCCGTGATCGGGATGCCGAATTTATTGGCGTAGGTGCCGGTCGAGATCTTGGCGTGCGTATTCGCGTCGATATCGGGGTTCACGCGGATCGAGATGCGCGCCTTGCGCCCGCGAGCGCTGGCAAGCGCCGACAACTGCTCGAGCTCGGACTCCGATTCGACATTGAAGCACAAGATGTCCTGCTCAAGCGCATAAGCGATCTCGCCTTGCGTCTTGCCGACGCCCGAGAACACGATCTTTTCGGGCGGCACACCCACCGCGCGGGCGCGGCGCAGCTCCCCTTCGGAGACGACGTCCATGCCGGCGCCGAGACGGGCGAGCGTGGCGAGCACGGCCTGATTGGAATTGGCCTTCATGGCGTAACAGACGAGCGAAGGCACATCGGCAAAAACTCGCGCGAAGGCGAGGTATTGCTCCTCGAGGCCCGCGCTCGCGTAAAGATAGACGGGTGTGCCGACCTGTGAGGCGACATCGCGCAGGTCGACCTCCTCGGCGTGCAGCACGCCGTCGCGGTAGTCAAAGGAACTCATGGATCGTCTCGTCTCAGCGGCTCATGGGACGGCTCGACCGCGTTATATCGACGAATAGGCAAGAGTCGACCCAATCGGCCGGATGGGCATCCGCCAATGTCGCAAATCGCGATTGCGCTTCGTCGAGAGCAAAGAAGACGGGACCTAAGCGCCTCAATGCTTCCAATCGGGAGCCCAGGCCGGGGAGACGATGCGGCCTTGCGGGATGGCCAGGCCGAAGAGCACACCCATCTCCGCATCATCGAGGGCAAAATCGAAGATCGCGATGTTCTCCGCGATGCGCTGCCGATTGGCTGATTTCGGAATGGCGATGACACCTTGTTGCTGCACCTGCCAGCGCAGAAGCACCTGGGCCGGCGTCTTGCCGTGCCGCTTGGCGATTGCGGTGACCTTCGGGGCGGTGAGGATGTCGCCGGCGCGCCCCAGAGGGCAATAGGAGGTGAAGGACACCTCTTTCTGACGGCAAGCGGCGATCAACCGAGATTGATCGAGCCTTGGATGGTATTCGCATTGATTGGTGACGATAGGCTCTTCCGAAAGTGCCAACGCCTCCGCGATGAGCGCCGGCGTGAAGTTCGAGACACCGATATGCCGGGTGAGACCCCGGCGCTTCGCCTTGGCGAGCGCCGCCATCGACCGCTTCAGCGGAATTTTGGGGCTGGGCCAATGGATGAGCAGAAGATCGACATGATCGAAACCGAGGCGCTTCAGGCTCGCCTCCGCCGAGCGCTCGAGCTTGCCCTCGTCGATGTCGTCCGGACCGACCTTGGTGGTCAGGAAGATCTCGCCGCGCGGCACGCGCGAAGCCCTGATACCATCGCCCACGGCTTCCTCATTGGCGTAAACGGCGGCTGTGTCGACATGTCGATAGCCGCTCTCCAAAGCCCAGGTGACGGCCTGCGCGCACTCATCCCCCCTCGCGGCCCAAGTGCCGAAGCCGAGGCTCGGGATCGAGGCGCCTCCCGCCTGAACATTATGCATCGTCATCCTATTCTCCGCTGATCGTCATTTCTGTAACGGATCATGTTCACGCATCGTGGCCATGACGTCCGGCGTCCTCCAGCCGAGATGCTGGCCGGAATCGACCGCGATGATCTGGCCGGTCACATGCTCCGCCTCGTTGAGATAAAGCACCGCGGCCGCGATCGCTTCCGGGCGCACGCGCTCGCCGAGCAATGTCGCCGCCGCCTCGCGCAAGACGCCCTCGTCGCCCTCGCGCGGATTGGGAAAAGTCGGGCCGGGAGCGACCGCGTTGACGCGGATCGCGGGCGCGAAGGCTTGCGCCATCATGCGCGTCGCGGACCACAAGGCCGATTTGGTCAGCGCATAGGAAAAGCAGCGGGGGTCGGGCTTCAGCACACGCTGATCGAGGATATTGACGATCGCCGGGCGCGCGGATGCAAGCGCCCGATTGGCGAAATCGCGCGAAAGAATGAGCGGGGCGCGCAGGTTGACGGCGAGCTGCCGGTCGAAGCGTTCCGCGTCGAGGGTTCTGATATCGTCTTCCTCGAAGAGCGCGGCATTGTTGACCAGGAGGCGAAGCCTGCCGACCGCGCCTTCGGCCGCGGCGACGAGGCCTTCGATCTCCCGCTTGTCGGCAAGGTCGGCCTTGATCACATGCGCCTTCGTGCCTTTGCGGGAGAGGCTTTCCGCGAGGGCTTGCGCCTCAGGTTGCGAGCCATGGCAATGGATGACGACGCTAAAGCCCTTTTCCGCGAGCGCCTCGACGATCGCCCGGCCGATGCGACGCGCCCCGCCCGTGACGAGCGCCGATCCTGCTGGCCTCGCGGAGACGCCCGTCATTTCGGCTCGATTCCCTTGCCCCGCAGGCGCCGGCGCTCCAAGGCCTTGGCAACGCGCAAGTAGCGGTAGAAAGCGAAGTTCATGGCCGTCATGAAGCCGTAGATGCCGCGAAGGCAGTGGCGACGACCGAAATAGGCCTTGAGAAAGGCTCCAGGGAATTCAAGGAAGACGCGAAGCGTCGTCACCTTGACGCCGCGCGCCTCGAGATCGCGCACCTGCGCGTCCGTATAGCTGTTGAGCTTCTCGAGCTGATGGCCGAGCGAACGCACCGAGATGTGGCGTATGCGTCCCTTGAGCCGCGCCACCTTGGCGCCGGGCGCGAGATCGACCCGGTCATGCACAGGCGAGGGGTTGTAGCGGCCCTTGTCGCGGCGATAGAGCCGCACGGGGGTGAGCGCGTAGCCGAGGGGATGCGGCTCGTCCTCTCCCGGGAAAACCTCGTGGATGGCGATCTCATAGGCGTCGGCCTCGGGCTCTCCGGCCGCGAAGAGCGCGGCGATCTCGGCCCGCAGCGTCGGCGACAGCACTTCGTCGGCATCGAGATTGAGCAGCCAGGGATGGCGGCACTCCCCCTCGGCGAAGCGCTTCTGCGGACCATATCCCGGGAAAGGATGCTCGATGAGGCGCGCACCATAACGGCGCGCCACGTCCTGCGTGCCGTCATCGGAGCCCGAATCGACCACCACCACATCATCGGCGAGATCGCCGAGCGCATCGAGGACGAGCGGCAGCCGATCGGCCTCGTTATAGGCGATGATGAATACGGAAAGGGGGAGCATGACCCGCGATTTGCCTGCCGGATGCGTCGAGACGGTTTCAGCGATCTCCTTGTCTTGCGGCGTGAACCCGCTCGCATGGAATGCGGGCAAGATCACGCGTTAAGCGAAGCGCAATTGGCATGTTCGCCCCCTGTGGGCAAGCAGCGATGGCTGGGCGCTCGATCTCGACCGGGTTCGAGCCCCGATTTCGGCCAGACCCGGCCCGTGGACCCGTGCGCCCGACGCCTCGAAAATTCGAAAGCCAAGCTCCGAAGGCATGCGACCCTGAGGGCTTGGTTATCACGAGGTTAAACGAGGGCTGCACCAACGGTGCGGGAGAGTGGCGCGTCGGGCCACGCGCGGCCTCGATAATAATTAGACTTTAATTCAATAGGTTGACACTTTTTGTCCCCGTGCTCTAGCGGGCAAGGCTAAGAAGCAGCGTTAACGCACGCTTAATTCGCATGTCTTAGACACGGAGTTATGCCCTGTGCGCGACACAATCCAGACACACTCGGAAAAGCGCTTGTTGCACTGCGGGCACAGTCATCGAAACGAGATTGAGTTAGATGGCTTTTAGCATTCGGGTCGGTCGGAATTAGCGCCGCCGGGCCGAACCATTTCCCGGCGAGCGCGTTCAAGGCTCCCGGAGCGCAGTGATGATGAGGAGAGCTAGATGAAGAAGATTCTTTTGGCCACGACGGCCTTGGCGATGTCGGGCATCGCGGCTTCGGCCGCCGATTTGCCGAGCCGCAAGGGCCCGCCGATCGCTCCGGCCTATATTCCCGCCTTCACCTGGACCGGCTTCTACGTCGGTTTGAACGCAGGGGTGGCGTGGGAGAACAACAACAACTCGCTGCCGGCCGGCGCGATTCCGGTCACTGGATTCGCTACGAGGAACAACAATAACGCCGGCTTCATCGGCGGCGGCCAGCTCGGCTACAACTACCAGTTCGGCGCGGGACAAGGCGTCGTAGTCGGTGGCGAGGCCGATATCCAGTTCGCCGATCTGAACAACCGGAACAATCAGGTTCCCTTCACCTTCGCGAACACCCCGGGTACCACTTTCCAGACCTCGGGGTCGAGCAATGGTAACTACCTCGGCACGGTCCGTGGGCGCATCGGCTATGGTTTCGACCGCGTGCTCTTCTACGGCACGGGCGGTCTTGCCTACGGCGACGTCGGTGGAAACCGTAACGCCACCGGCTTTGCCACCACCACCGCCGGAGCGGTGAATCCGTTCACGGGCACGGTCGCGGCCACCACCGTCACGACCCCCTTCAGCACCACGGGTTCGAAGACTCGTGTCGGTTGGACGCTCGGTGGCGGCATCGAATACGCCGTGTGGCAGAACTGGACCGTGAAGGCCGAATATCTCTACTACAACCTCGGTCACAGCAACACGACCTCGCTGCCGTTCCTCGTCAGCGCCAGCAACAAGGACAACTCCGGCAACATCGTTCGCGCCGGCGTGAACTACAAGTTCTGGTAAGCCTTCTTACTGGCTACGAAAAAAAACCGGCGGGCCGCAAGCCCGCCGGTTTTTCGTTGCGGAGCCGATCCTGGGCGATTTTTGCGACGGGCGCGGCGCGCCGGCGGCGACAATCCCTCGCTTACCGCGGCGGCGTGCCGTTCGCTGCCAGCACCTCACCGGAAAAATAAAGCGAGCCCGCAAGAAGGATGCGCGGGGGCACATCCCAGACGCGGGCGGCGATCCGTTCGAGCGCGCCCTCGATGCTCGGCGCTGCATCGGCCTTCAGCCCGGCCTCGCGGGCGAATTCGACGACTTCCCCGGGCGGTCGGCCGGCGGTGCTCGCCGCCATCGGCACTGCGAGAAGCTCGGATACGAGCCCGTGAAAGGGACGCAGGAAGCCAACGGTGTCCTTTGTCGACAGCATGGCGGCGACCATCACAAGGGGTCGAGGCGAATGATGCTCGAGATCGCCCATGGCGGCGGCGAGCACGCGCCCACCATCGGGATTGTGGCCACCATCGAGCCAGAGCTCGGCGCCCTGCGGGATCAGGGCGACGAGCTTGCCTCGCGTCAGGCGCTGAAGCCTTGCCGGCCATTCGGCCGAGAGAAGGCCGCGTTCGAAATGGCTGGCTGTGAGCGGCACGAGCTTCGCGGTCCGTAAGGTCGCGATGGCGGTCGCCGCGTTTATGTGCTGGTGCCGGCCGGACAGACGCGGCAGCGGCAGATCGAGAAGACCCGTCTCATCCTCGAAGACGAGGCGGCCGTTTTCCTCGCGGATGTGGAAATCCTCACCGCCGAGGACGAGCTTCGAGGCGCTCCTTTCCGCCTCGCGACGCAGCACCATTTCGGCCTCCGGATAATCCTGGGGCGCGATGATGGCGGGCGCCCCGCGCTTGAAGATGCCGGCCTTCTCGCGCGCTATTTCATCGAGGGTCGATCCAAGCCACTCCTGGTGATCGAGGCCGATCGAGGTGATCACCGTCGCGGCGGGCGTGCGCACCACATTGGTCGCGTCGCCTCGTCCGCCGACACCGACCTCGAGCAAGGTCACGTCCGCCGGATGGCGCGCGAAGAGCAGAAAGGTCGCCGCCATGGTGATTTCGAAGAAGCTGATCTCGCCGCCCGCGTTGATCCGCTCGCAACGTTCGAGTGCCTCGACGAGCTCATCCTCGCCGACGAGCTCGCCGGGCGCGCTCTTGCGGCCGAGCCGAATTCGTTCGTGGAATCGCACGAGATGGGGAGAGGTGTGCACATGCACCGACAAGCCGGCCGCCTCGAGCGTCGCCCGCAGGAAGGCTACCGTTGAGCCCTTGCCGTTCGTCCCCCCGACATGGATGACCGGCGGCAAGCGCAGATGCGGATCGCCGAGCGCGGCCAGCAGGCGCTCGAGCCTTCCCAGCGACAGGTCCAGCTTGCGCGCATGCAGCTCGAGGAGACGCTGCAGCACGACATCCGATGATGGCTTCATGGCGGTCTGGCCGGTTTCGTCTCGCTTTCGCGAATTTCAATTGGAATAGCGCCTTGGCGCGGCTTCGCAAGTCGGGCGAGCCACGCGCCGCGATGGGATCGCAAGCGCAAAGCATTAGATGAGCGCGAAAGCCTTATTCGGCAACGTTGGCGAGCGCCTGCTCCTCCGTCGCGGGCATGGTCGCGAGCTTCGGCGCATTCATCAAGAGACGACAAATTCGGCCGAGCGTCGCGCGCATCTCGGCGCGTGGGACGACCATGTCGACCATGCCGTGCTGCTTGAGATACTCGGCTTTTTGAAAGCCCTCCGGCAGCTTCTCCCGAATGGTCTGCTCGATGACTCGCGGCCCTGCGAAGCCGATGAGGGCGCCGGGCTCTGCGACGTGCACATCGCCCAGCATCGCATAAGAGGCGGTGACGCCGCCGGTCGTCGGGTCCGTGAGCACCACGATGTAGGGCAGCCTCGCCTCGCGCAGCTTGCGAATGGCGACGGTGGTGCGCGGCAATTGCATGAGCGACAAGATGCCTTCATGCATGCGCGCTCCGCCCGCGCTCGCGAACAGGACAAGCGGGGTGCGTCGCGAGATCGCGGCATCGACCGCGGTGATGATCGCCTCGCCGGCCGCCATGCCGAGTGAGCCGCCCATGAAGTGGAAATCCTGAACGGCCACCGTCACCGGCATGCCCTCGAGCGCCCCGCGCACGACCTTGATTGCGTCTTGAAGGCCGGTCTTCGCCTTCGCCTCCTTCAGGCGATCGGAGTAGCGTTTCGAGTCTCGGAAGCGAAGCGGGTCGAGAGGGACCTCAGGCAAGGGCACATCCTCTTGCGAACCTGGATCGAGCGTGATCGACAGGCGCTGCGCGGCCGTGATGCGCATGTGGTGGTTCGACCCGGGAATCACCCAGAGATTGGCTTCGACATCCTTGTGAAAGACCAATTGACCCGTTTCCGGGCATTTGATCCACAGATTTTCGGAGGTTTCCCGCCGCAGAAGGCTGCGGATCTTCGGGCGCACCACCGTGGTGATCCAGTTCATCGGCCTGTCCATCGCGTGTTCACCGCCACATGGCGGGGAGAATTGAAGATGGCGCTATAGCACGATCCGGAAAAGACCCTCCAGCGTCGTTAAAACTCGAGTCGAGCGCGGCTGCAGGGCGTCGCGCGACCCGTTCAAGCCGCTTTGCGCACGCTCGCCACGCCTTTCGCCAGGGCGCGCACAAGGTCAACGACCGCGTCGACCGTTCCCGACGTGGCGCGACCTTCCGCATCGAGCGAGGCGCGCACCGCCTCGACGAGTGAGGAGCCGATCACGACGGCGTCCGCCGCTTCGGCGATGGCCGCGGCGTGCTCGGGCGTCTTGACGCCGAAGCCGACGGCGACCGGAAGTGGGGTGTGGCGTTTGATCCGCGACACCGCCGCCGCGACGGCGCCGAAGTCGGGCGTCGCCGCTCCGGTGATGCCGGTGATCGACACGTAATAGACAAAGCCCGCGGTATTGCCGAGCACCTTGGGGAGCCGCTTGTCGTCCGTCGTCGGTGTGGCGAGACGGATGAAGGCAAGGCCAGACTTCAGCGCCGGCAGGCAGAGCTCATCATCCTCTTCCGGCGGCAGATCGACGACGATGAGCCCATCGACTCCGGCCGATTTGGCGTCCTCGAGGAAACGCGCGACCCCATGGATATAGATCGGATTGTAATACCCCATCAGGATGAGCGGCGTCGTGCGGTCGTGCTCGCGAAAGCTGCGCACCAGCGAAAGCGTCTTGACAAGCGTCTCTCCCGCCTTGAGCGCGCGCAAGCCCGACGCCTGGATCGCAGGGCCATCCGCCATCGGATCGGTGAAGGGCATGCCGAGCTCGATGATGTCGGCGCCCGCTTTCGGCAAGGCTTTGACGATCTCGAGCGAGGTCGCGTGATCGGGATCGCCGGCGGTCACGAAGGTCACGAGCGCGGCACGCTCGAGCGCGCGGCATTGATCGAAGCGAGCGGAGAGGCGAGCGGTCACGGGCGGCGCTTCTCCAGAATTTCGGCGACCTGCGGCACATCCTTGTCGCCGCGGCCTGACAGGCTGACGACCATGAGATGGTCGCGCGGCAGCTTCGGCGCGAGCTCGACGACGCGCGCCAAGGCATGGGCCGGCTCGAGCGCCGGGATGATGCCTTCGAGCCTCGAAAGAAGCTGGAACGCGTCGAGCGCCTCCTCATCGGTCGCCGATAGGTAGGTGACGCGTCCGGCCTCGTGCAGCCAAGCGTGCTCGGGCCCGATGCCCGGATAGTCGAGCCCCGCCGAGATCGAATGCGCCTCGGTGATCTGGCCATCCGCATCCATCAAAAGATAGGTACGGTTGCCATGCAGGATGCCCGGACGCCCGCCGGTGAGCGATGCCGCATGCAGCCCGCTCGAGATGCCGTGGCCGGCGGCCTCGACGCCGTAGACCGCAACCTCCGGCTCGTCGAGGAAGGGATGGAAGAGACCCATGGCGTTCGAGCCGCCGCCGATGCAAGCGATGAGCGAATCGGGCAACCGGCCCTCCGTCTCCCGCATCTGCTCGCGCACCTCCTCACCGATAACGCTTTGGAAGTCGCGCACCATCATCGGATAGGGATGAGGGCCAGCCACGGTGCCGATGCAATAGAAGGTGTCGGCGACATTGGTCACCCAATCGCGCAAGGCCTCGTTGAGCGCGTCCTTCAAGGTGCGCGAGCCCGATTGCACGGGAACGACCTCGGCGCCGAGCATGTTCATGCGGATCACATTAGGCTTTTGGCGCTCGACATCGACCGCGCCCATGTAGACGACGCATGCGAGGCCGAAGCGCGCACATAAGGTCGCGGTGGCGACGCCGTGCTGACCGGCTCCCGTCTCGGCGATGATGCGCGTCTTGCCCATGCGTCGGGCGAGCAGGATCTGGCCGAGCACATTGTTCACCTTGTGCGAGCCGGTGTGGTTCAGCTCCTCGCGCTTCAGATAGATTTTCGCTCCCCCAAGATGGGCGGTGAGGCGCTCGGCGAAGTAAAGCGGGCTCGGCCGTCCGACATAATGCTTGAGGAAGCTGTCCATCTCGGCGCGAAAAGCCGGATCCGCCTTGGCTTGCGCATAGGCGTGCTCGAGTTCGAGCACGAGTGGCATCAGGGTCTCGGCGACGAAACGGCCGCCGAACAGGCCGAAGCGGCCGCGCTCGTCAGGGCCTGAGCGGAATGAGTTCGGCTTCGCCACGACGGACAAGGCTTCTCTCCTGCGTTACCTCAAGCGGCGGCCGCGCGCGCGGCGCGAACGAAGGCCGCGATCATGGCCTCGTCCTTTAGGCCGGGCGCGCGCTCGACGCCAGAAGAGACATCGACGCCCGCTGGCCGTGCGACCCTAATCGCCTCGCCGACGTTGCCGGCATCGAGCCCGCCTGAAAGCATGAGAGGCGCCGGCGACGCGAAGCCCTCGAGCAAATGCCAGTCGAAGGGAAGGCCGTTGCCGCCGGGCAAGGTGGCATCGGCCGGCGCCTTGGCGTCGATGAGGAGGCGGTCGGCCGCGCAATAGGCTTGCGCCGCCTCGAGGTCGGCACGTCGCGCGACCCCGACCGCCTTCATCAGCGGAAGGTTGAATTTGGCGCGCAAATACTCAATCCGCTCGGGCGCTTCGTTGCCGTGCAGCTGCAAGAGATCGGGCCTCAGCGCATCGATGATGCCGGCAATCGCCTTCTCGTGCGCGTCGACGGTGAGCGCCACGATCGCGGCGCGTCCACGCACATGCTGCCCAAGCGCGGAAGCTTCGCGAAGCGAAATATGGCGCGGGCTCTTGGCGAAGAAGACGAAGCCGACCATGTCGGCACCGGCCTCGATCGCGGCTTCGAGCGAGCTTTGCGTCGAAAGCCCGCAGATTTTCACAAGAAGCGACATTTTCAGGTTCGATCCGAGAAACTGGCGGGCGGGCCGCCCGTGCCCGGGACCTCTATCACATTCGTGACCTTGGGATCGAGCGGCGCCGGCCTACAGGCGCGTGGCGTTTGCGAAAGGGCCAAAACTTCGTTTCTTCGACTAAGTGATAAGGCGCCGCTGATGGACTCGATAGGCAGCGAGCGCTTATTTTCGCCAAATTGCCCGAAAAGGGCCGCGATTCGCGCAATTTTGCATTAGGGAGAGAAAGATTCATGAGCGTCGCCGCCATGACACCGGGCTCGGACATGCAAATCCGCCCGATGACGCCCGCCGAGAAGAAGGTGATCTTCGCCTCTTCGCTGGGCACCGTTTTCGAATGGTACGATTTCTATCTCTATGGCACACTCGCCGCGTTCATCGGCGCGCAGTTCTTCAGCCCCTTAAGCGTTACGGGCAAGACCTTGGCGGCCCTCCTCGCCTTCGCGGCCGGCTTCCTCGTCCGTCCGCTCGGCGCCCTCGTCTTCGGTCCGCTCGGCGATCTCGTGGGGCGCAAATACACCTTCCTGATCACCATCGTCATCATGGGCTTGTCGACCTTTCTTGTCGGCGTTCTGCCGAGCTACGACAGCATCGGCGTGCTCGCGCCCGTCATTCTGGTGGGCTTGCGCATGCTCCAGGGTTTGGCTCTCGGCGGCGAATACGGCGGGGCGGCGACCTATGTCGCCGAGCATTCCCCGCATGGGCAACGCGGCAACTACACCTCCTGGATCCAGACGACCGCGACGCTCGGCCTCGCGCTCTCGATCGCCGTCATTCTCATCACCCGACTGTGGATGGGCGATGCGCTTTTCGCCACCTGGGGTTGGCGGATACCCTTCATCGTCTCGGCGGTGCTGGTGGGCATCTCGGTGTGGATACGCCTGCAATTGCAGGAATCACCCGCGTTCAAGAAAATGAAGGAAGACGGCACCCACTCGACCGCGCCGCTCGCGGAAGCCTTCGGCAGGTGGAGCAACGCGAAAGTCGCGCTCCTCGCCTTGTTGGGAGCGACGATGGGCGAAGCCGTCGTGTGGTATTGCAACCAATTCTATACCCTGTTCTTCCTCGGCAATACGCTGAAGGTGGGTCTCGTCGACGCCAATGTCATGGCCGGCATCGCCCTTGTGATCGGCGCGATCTTCTTCATCATCTTCGGCAGGCTGTCGGACAGGATCGGCCGCAAGCCGATCATACTGGCGGGCTGCCTGCTCGCCGCCTTGACCTATTTTCCGATCTTCAAGGCCATCACGCATTTCGCCAATCCGGCGCTCGAAGCGGCCATCGCCAGCGCGCCCGTCACCGTCATCGCCGATCCGGCCGAATGCTCCTTCCAGTTCAACCCGGTCGGCACCGCCACCTTCCGTACCTCCTGCGATCTCGCCAAGACGGTGCTTGCGGCGAATTCCGTCTCCTACAAGAACGAGGCCGCTCCCGCCGGCTCGATCGCCAAGATCAAGATCGGCGACAAGGAATTCTCCTCCTTCAACGGCGTCGGCATGGCGGCCGACGAATTCGCGGCAAAAAACAAGACGTTCGCGGCCGATGTCGTCAAGGACATCCGCGCGGTCGGCTATCCGGCAAGCGCCAATCCGAACGACATCAATCGGCCCATGGTGGTTCTTTTGCTCATCATTTTGATGGTCTATGTGGGCATGGTCTATGGGCCGATCGCGGCGCAGCTTGTCGAGCTCTTCCCGACGCGCATCCGCTATACGGGCATGTCATTGCCGTATCACATCGGCAATGGCTGGTTCGGCGGTTTCCTGCCGTTCCTCGCCGCCGCCATGGTGGCACAGTCGGGCGATATCTATTTCGGCCTCTGGTACCCGATCGTGATCGCGCTCACTTGCTTCGTCGTCGGCCTCGTCTTCCTACCGGAGACGAAGGACCGCGACATCTTCACCTACAAGGGCGCGTAGCGGTACGCCTCGCGAAGATTCACCGAGAGAAGGAAAAACGGCCGGGGCACTCCCCGGCCGTTTTTCGTCTCGGAAGCCGCCACATGTGAAACGGAACTGGCCGACGCGCGCCGCCAATCGCGAAGAGATCCTTAATCGGCCGCTTCGCCGCGCGGCTCAAAAGATTCACTTTCGGGGCGTCGGGTGAACAAAGCCGCGACGAATCGCCATTTTCGATTCGCGCTTGATCTCGCGGCGAATGGCAAGGCCGGAAGCTCGTAGAATTTCACCTTCGTCGGGGATGGTTAGCGGGAACTGAACGCGCCGCTCCCCAAGATTCCTTCATCGAGTAACGATCAGCACCGGACGAGAACACATGCCCAACGAATCGGCGATTCTTCGCAAGAACGAAGGAGGGGCGGTCGTTCGGCAGGGCAACCCCGGCTGGGGCCTTGCTCGGCGAGCTTCGCCGATCCTCGAAACTTGCGCCTTCGCGTCCATCCTTACGAACTCCCAATCGAATCGAGATTCTCAAGCCGGACGGGGTGATCGGGAAAGATGCGGCAATGTTTTCGGGCTCGGCGCGCGCTTCGCGAGCGTGCAATCGTGCCGATACGAAACGCCGCGCGCCCAACGCCACAACCCATTGATCCCGGGTGACGCCAAGGGTCACCGTTTTGCGAGGGCTGTTTCCAATCTCGCCGGAGGCTCCCGCCGCTTGCCCCCTTCAGCGGCCTGAAAGCGCGATCGCCTTCGCCTCGGCCACCGAGGCCCCGCTGCCATCCGTCAAGGTGATGCGCGCCGGAATGAGGAAATTCGAACCCGGCGCCGGCACGAGAGCGACCGCGATCCGATAATCGCGCATTTTCGTGGTGAAATCATCGCCTTCGACACTATGACCCGCGATCGGCACATAGCTTGCAGTGCACGTCAGCGCCTCGCCGGCGAGCCCGGTCTTCTCCATGCCGTGATAGCTCATCACGAGGTCGAAACGTCGCCGACCATCATAGATTCGAAGCTTCCTCTCGCAATTCGTCCGGTCGAGCCCGTTCGTGCCCGCGACCGGCAGGAACATGGCGCTCAGCGGGTCGAGCACCCCCTTCTGATCGGCTTCGGAGAGCGGCGCGAAGGCCGGCAGCGAGCGTGGATCGTAGCCGACGGCACTGCTGCCTTTGAACAATCCGCCGGACTTCTTCTTGACGATGTGCACGCTCTGCAACTTGTCGCCGGCGAAGGTGAAGTTGCGCGTTTCGGAGAGCGAGCGGACGGAGTAGTCGAGCATCGCCGATGCCGGGGAAAGTCCCTGCGGCGATATGGCGCCCGAGGTGCGCGCGAGGGCGGGACCCACAGCGAAGGAGTGCGCCGAGGGGCTCGGCCGGAACGACAGGGCGAGTTGGTAACCGGCGCCCGTCGAGCTGTACTGAACCGTGGCCCGGCCGACGTCGAAGGAGATGAGCCCGTCGTATTCCACATCATAGGTCACGACGATCGACGGCGAGGCAGCGCCGGCGCTCGTGAGGGCGATCCCAAGCGCCAGCGCCGCGCCGATGATGACCGACCTTGGCCCGACCGGCAAAAATCCGCCGGCTGATTTCATTTCGCGGTTCCCGCCTCGGCGCCATACGTTCTTGCTTGCACTTTCTCGCCGCGCGGCCGCGCGCTCACAGCATCGATCTCGAGCATGCCGAACAAGGTCCGCACCGAGATTTTCACCGGCACGAGAAGCTGCGTGCCGGCGACTGGCGCAAGCGCTACTTCCATTTCGCGGTTGTCGGCCATGTAGCTCGTCGCGCGCAGCGAGGTGCGATGGCCGGCGATCGGCGTGTAGCGCGCCGAGCAGACGAGCGCCGGGCCGGAATAGCCGGTGAAAGAGGCGTTGCCTATGCGCGCATAGCTCAAGGTCACGTCGAAACGCGCCACCCCGTCGAACACGGCAAGCTTGCGGTCGCAGCCCGAAGGGTCGAGCGGCTTTTCGGGACGCGGCGTCGGCATCACGAGCGCGCTGATCGGGTCCAGCACATCGATCTTGTTGGCTTCGGTGACCGGCACGCGATCATCGAACACATCGATCGGCGGCTTGACCTCGAGCCCGGCGACCGTCCCGGCTTGCAGCGCCATGCGCACGGTGCGCACCGCATGGCCGTTCGTGGTGGTGATGGCATAGGAGACCGGCGTCGGCCGCGCTCCGACGATCGAGCCCACCGCTTCCGCTGCGCCGCGGGCCCCCGTGAGCAGGCCGGCGATGCCGGAAAGCCGCATGGCGAGCCTTGCGCGGTAATTCGCGGGCGTGCTCGCGAGCGTCAGCGAGGCATCGCCGACGGACAGGCCCGCAAGCGCTATCGTGTAGGCCGCGCTCAGCTCCTCCGCCCGCGCTTCGCCATAAGCTCCGGCGAGCGTCAGCACGGCGGTGAAAAACCCGATGACGCGTGTTCGCATGGCGAATCGCATGGCGAATCTTGACGTGCCTTTCATCTCTCACCTATACACCTCGCCTGAAGACGTCATTCACAATTTAAGGTGAGGCATCGCTCCGTTGCAGCGATTCGTCGCGGCGACCGGCCTTTTCAAGGGCGATGCCTCTCGATTTTGTCCGAAGAAAGGAACCGCCATGTCTCGCCGTTGCGAGCTGACCGGAAAGGCCGTCCTCGGCGGCCATCTCGTAAGCCACTCCAACCGAAAGACGAAACGCGTCTTCCGGCCGAATCTCTGCGCGGTGACTTTGCAATCGGAAGCGCTCGAACGTTCCGTGCGACTTCGCGTCAGCGCCAATGCGCTGCGTTCGGTCGAGCACCGCGGCGGCCTCGATGCCTTCCTCGCCAAGGCCTCGGAAGCGGAGCTTTCGCCCAATGCCCGCGCCTTGAAGCGCGAGATCGCGAAGAAGGCGGCGCAGGGCTGAAGTCTCGGCCGGGCGGCTTTGCGCCGGAACGCAGGCGCGCCATTCAGCCGCTATTCAGCCCCAATGCGTAATTATGTGCGTCAGTCGTTCGGGTTGCCGATCGTTCGGTGGCTCGAAGAGATGGACGGCACATGGCGCTTGGCTACGTGATCTTGGCTACGATCTTGGCTACGTGATCTTTGCCATGTGATTTTGACTTGGTGATCTTGGCTTGGTGAGCTTGGCTTGATCGGCACGTGGCGGGAGCTGCGTCGCGCCGTTTGGTCGAAATTGAGGGAAATCCATGAGGAACTTGGCAACCACTCTCGTCGCGGCAGGTGCGCTCAGCATCGCGTCCCTCGCATCGACAGCGCCGGCGCAGGCGCAATGGCATTGCTGGAACTGCGGCGGCGCCGTGGCTGCCGGCGTGGTCGGCGGCACACTGCTCGGCCTCGGTGTCGGCTCGGCGCTCGCGGCGCCTCCCTACCAGGGGCCTGGCACGCTCGCTCCCTATCAGCCCTATCCGCCGCCGGCCTATTACGCCGGGCCTCCCCCGGTCGCCTATGCTTGCCATTACGTGCGCGTGCGCGATTACGACGTCTACGGCAATCCGATCTTCGTGCGCCAGCGCGTCTGCGACTGATCCAGCGATTTTGCTTTGCGTGTGGTGAGGGGCGGCCTGGTGCCGCCCTTTGTCGTTTGCGGCAAGGTCGTTTGCGGCGAGAGCCTCGATTCGCTTAAGACGATTGGCGCGGCACGCCGCCTGAAAATCCTCGAATCAGAAATTTCGGAGCCGCGCATGAGCTCATCGAATTCGACGGGTCCTGTCTTGTGGAGCATCGACGAGCGCGGCGTAGCGAGCGTCATCCTCAACCGGCCCGAGGTCAACAATGCCTATGACGGCGGCCTTGTCGATGGATTGCTCCGCGCGACCGCCGCGCTCAAGGACATGGCGGATCTTCGTCTCATCGTCATCAGGGGCAACGGCCGGCATTTCCAGGCGGGCGCGGATCTCAAATGGATCGACGCCGTCTCCAAATCATCGCGCGCCGAGAACGTCAGCGCTTCGCGTGCGACCGCGGAAGCGGTGCGGCGGCTCAATTTTTCGCCCGTGCCGACGCTTGCTCTCGTTCAGGGCGGCTGCTTCGGCGGCGGCACCGGCATCATCGCCGCCTGTGACGTCGTGATCGCCGCGGACAACGCCATGTTCTCGATCTCGGAAGTGAGATGGGGGCTCACCGCCGCGATCATCCTCCCCCAGCTCATCCACGCGATCGGTCTTCGGCAGTTACGCCGCTACGCGCTGACCGGCGAACGTTTCGGAGCCGAGGAGGCGCGACGCATCGGCCTCGTCCATGAAGTCGTCGCACTTTCCGATCTCGAGGCCGCCGGCACACGCATGATCGGTCATTTCCTCGAGAATGGCCCCGCCGCCATCAGCGAGACGAAGATGCTGGCGCTCGAGCTTGCCGGCGCGAAGATCGACGAGACGACCTTGGATCGCCTCGTCGAGCAGCACGCCGCGAAACGCCAATCGAAGGAGGCCGCCGAAGGGCTCGCCTCTTTCGCCGAGAGGCGCTCCGCGCGTTGGGCCGGGACGCCGGCCGAGAAATAGGTGCGGAGCCGTTCGCCGATTGCCAGGCGCGGCCGAGGAAATGACCGCAAACGACTCGACTCGATCACGAAAATATGACTCAAACCTTGGCCACTGATTCGGGCGCGATCCGTTCCGCCGATGTTCCCCCCCTTGCGATATGTCGACCCTCATGCTGAGATCGTCGTGATGAGAACGATGCGCGAGGGGCTCTTCCCTCGAAGAAGGCGGCGGGAAGCGGGGAATTTGGCCTGCCAAGGCCGCCGGATGTGCCGATTCGCCCATGATTTCGCCCAAGCACGATCCCGAAAAGGCGCCAAGCTTCGGATAAGATCCGTCGCGAAAGCAAAAGGATAAACGGGACAGACGTGTCGCGCCGGGTCAATCTCGACGCCCCCCGCTCAGGAACGCGTCGATGACGATGATCTTCAAGCGCTTCGCGCGCGCCGATCGGGCGAAGGGCGTCACCGCCGTCCTCGGCCCCACCAATACGGGCAAGACCCATCTTGCGATCGAGCGCATGCTGGCGCATGGCGCGGGCATCATCGGTCTGCCGCTCCGGTTGCTCGCGCGCGAGGTCTACGGCCGCGTGGTGGAGAAGGCAGGCCCTGACGCCGTCGCGCTCGTCACCGGCGAGGAGAAGATCAAGCCGGAGAATCCCCGCTACTGGGTCGCGACGGTCGAGGCGATGCCGCGCGACATCGAGGCGCCTTTCGTCGCCATCGACGAGATTCAGCTCGCGGCCGACCTCGATCGCGGCCATGTCTTCACCGACCGGCTGCTCAACGCGCGAGGCACGCATGAGACGCTGATCATCGGCTCTTCCGTGGCACGCCCCCTGGTCGAGAAGCTCCTGTCCGGCGTCAATGTCGTCATCCGTCCGCGCCTCTCGAAGCTCAGCTTCGCCGGCGAGAAGAAGATCACGCGATTGCCGCCGCGTTCCGCCATCGTCGCCTTCTCCGTCGAGGAGGTCTACGCCATCGCCGAGCTCGTTCGCCGCCAGAAAGGCGGCGCCGCGGTCGTGCTCGGCGCCTTGTCGCCGCGCACCCGCAACGCCCAGGTGGAATTGTTTCAAGCGGGCGATGTCGACTACATCGTCGCGACCGATGCGATCGGGATGGGCTTGAATCTCGACGTCGATCACGTCGCCTTCGCGGCCGACCGCAAGTTCGACGGCCATCGCCATCGCCGGCTGACGCCCGCCGAGATGGGCCAGGTCGCCGGGCGCGCGGGCCGCTACCTTCGCGACGGCGCCTTCGGCTCCACAGGACGCTGCCCGGCCTTCGATCCCGATCTCGTGGACGCTTTGGAGAACCATCGCTTCGATGCGCTCGAATGGTTTCAGTGGCGCAATAACGACCTCGATTTTTCGTCGCTCGACGCGCTGCAAGCGAGCCTCGCCGCGATGCCCCCCGAGCCCGGCCTGGCGCGCGCGCCCGCGGCCGACGATGTGATCGCGCTCGAAATCGCGGCGCGCGACAAAAGCGTGCGCGAACGCGCCGCTTCACCTGTCGAGATCGAGCGGCTTTGGCAAATTTGCCAATTGCCGGATTACCGCAAGGTTGCGGCGCACGCGCATAGCGAAATGGTGGTGACGCTGTTCGGATTTCTCGCGGGGGGCGGGCGTGTTCCGGATGATTGGCTGAGGCGCCAGATCGCCGCCGTCGACCGAACGGACGGCGACATCGACACGCTCTCGGCACGCATCGCGCAAACGCGCACCTGGACCTTCGCCGCCAACCGGCCCGACTGGCTCAATGACCCGGAGCATTGGCAGGGCGAGACGCGTCGGGTAGAGGACAGTTTGTCGGACGCCTTGCACGAAAAGCTGGCGCAACGCTTCGTCGATCGACGGACGAGCGTGTTGATGCGCCGCCTGAAAGAGAATGCGATGCTGGAAGCCGAGATTACCGCGTCGGGCGACGTGCTCGTCGAGGGCCATGATGCGGGTCGCCTGCAGGGCTTCCGCTTCACCTTGTCGCCGGAAGCGAGCGGGCCTGACGCCAAGGCGTTGCGCGCCGCGGCGCTGAAAGCTCTGTCTCCCGAATTCGAGACGCGCGCCGCGCGCTTCTCGGAAGCGAAGGACGAGGCGATCGTGCTCGCGAGCGACGGCGCCGTGCGCTGGCGCGGCGAGATCGTCGGCAAGCTCGTCGCCGGAGACAGCGTGCTCAAGCCGCGCGTCACCGCGCTCGCCGACGAGCACATCTCATCACCCGCGCGCGAGAAGATCGATAAGCGCCTCGCCTTATGGATCACGGCGCGCGTCGAGAAGCTGCTCGGCCCGCTGTTCGCGCTCGAGAACCCGACCGATCTCGCCGGGGTGGCGCGCGGCATCGCCTATCAGGCGAGCGAGGCGCTTGGCGTGCTCGATCGCGCCCGCGTCGCGCAAGACATGAAGACGCTCGACCAGGAAAGCCGCGCCAAGCTGCGCGCGCTCGGGCTGCGCTTTGGGGCCTATCACATTTATCTTCCCGCTTTGCTGAAGCCCGCGCCACGCGCGCTGGCGACGCAGCTTTTCGCACTCAAGCATGGCGGCTCAGAGCTCGTCGGGCTCGATTCGATGCTGCAGTTCGCGTCTTCGGGACGCACTTCGTTTCCGGCCGATCCGGAAGCCTCGAAAGCGCTCTACCGCGTGGCTGGCTTCAGGCTCTGCGGCAAGCGGGCGGTTCGGGTCGACATCCTCGAAAGGCTTGCCGATCTCATTCGCCCCGCCGTGCAATACCGGCCGGGCCTCACCCAAGGGACGCCGCCCGCCGGCACGGCGGACGGCGACGGCTTTGTGGTGACGGGGCAGATGACGTCGCTTGCAGGCTGCGCCGGCGAGGACTTTTCGGCGATCCTGACCTCCCTCGGCTATGTGGCGACGAAGCGTGCCGGCCCCGCCATAACGCTGCCGCTCGCGGTGCCGTCCAAGCCGGAAACGAAGCCCGAGGCGGCACCTGCAGCACCTGAAGTGAGCTCCGACGCAAGTGCGCCTTCCGAGAACGCTTCGGCCCCGGCGCCCAGCGATGACGAGCCCTTCCTCCCCGGCATCGTGCCTGATGCGGAAGAGGCAGCCGCGGTGTCGTCCGCTCCTGAACCCACCTTTGTGGCGACGGCCGGGAAATCGCTTGCTGAGAGCGTCATCGCGGCAAGCACCGGTGCCGCACCGGACGCGGCGACGCCTTCGGCCCCCGAGGCCGCCGTTGTGGAGCCGGCGAGCGCGCCGTCCGCCATTCCCCAGGCGTCCGAAAGCGAGCCCGCGGGCGAAACGCCTTCCGTCGCGAGCGCCGAGCATGCATCGGCGACGCCCGGCCTGGCGCAGGGGGCGCAGGAGGCACCCTCGACCCAAGCCGAGTCGGGCTCGTCCGAGGCCGAACTGATCGAGGTTTGGCGCCAGCAGCGATCCGCTCATCCTCGCCAGCGTCCCCATGCGCAAGGTCAAGGCACTGGCGAGAAACACGGACGGCGGCGGCACGATCGTGGCGCGAGAGCGGGTGGACCGACGAGCGCCGATGCGGTCTCGGCTTCCGAGAAGACGGCCCATGCGGATGGGACGCGCGAAGAAGGGCGGCCACAGCGCGACAATCGGGCCCATGCCGGCGGCCGGCCGCCGCGACGCGACAAGCGTCACGGCTCTCGCCCGGAGCATGGCGCGGATGGCCAGAAGCGCGAGGGAGCCGCGCGCCCGCATGCTGGAGCGCCGCGCCCCGACAAGCGCGCGCAAAAGGCGATCGATCCCGACAACCCCTTCGCCAAGCTCATGGCCCTCAAGGCGCAAATGGAGGAGGAAGGCCAGCGATGAGGGATGCTTCGCGCTGAATGGCCGACCTCGGCAGCCAACGGCTCGACAAATGGCTCGTGGTCGCGAGGTTCGCGCGGACGCGCTCGCTCGCGCAAGCCCTGGTTCAGCAAGGCCATGTGCGGCTTGAGGGCAAGCGAGTCACGGATGGTGCCCGCAAGCTGCGGGCGGGCGATGTGCTGACCCTTGCGCTCCCGCACGCGACGACGGTGGTGCGCGTCAGGGCGGGCGCCGAGAAGCGCGGCTCATTCGCCGTCGCGCGCGGGCTTTACGAGGTGCTCGGCCCGCACTGACGCTCAAGGGTCTTCGCCCGTGAAATTCGGCGGGGTTGCGGGCAATTCCCGCATCATCCCCTTATATGTTAATATGCTCGACGTCGCGGCTCGTGGCGCCAGCGCCCGAAACCTCCGTAGCTGTCCGGCGGTCACGGCGGAGGCGTCGCGTCAGGGCGTGAGGAACGGTTGATGTATACGCAAGGCTTGAACAGCATCGAGTCGCACTCAACCTCCCCGGCCGATGCCGAGCGCGAGGCGCGTTTCCAGGCGCGCATCGACGCGGATGAAAAGATCGAGCCGAATGATTGGATGCCCGCGGCTTATCGGCGCACGCTCGTGCGCCAAATCTCCCAGCATGCTCATTCCGAGATCGTCGGCATGCTGCCCGAAGGCAATTGGCTCACGAGAGCGCCCACGTTGAGGCGCAAAGCTGCCCTTCTCGCCAAGGTGCAGGATGAAGGCGGCCACGGCCTTTACCTTTACGCCGCCGCCGAGACGCTCGACGTCACGCGCGAGGAGTTGGTCGAGCAGCTTCTTTCCGGCAAGGCGAAATATTCCTCGATCTTCAACTACCCGACGCTCACCTGGGCCGATATCGGCGCCATCGGCTGGCTCGTCGACGGCGCGGCGATCATGAATCAGATCCCGCTCTGCCGCTGCAGCTTCGGTCCCTATGCGCGCGCCATGATCCGCATCTGCAAGGAAGAGAGCTTTCATCAGCGCCAGGGCTACGAGATCATGTCGACGCTGGCGCGCGGAACGCCGGAACAGAAGGCGATGGCGCAAGGCGCGCTCGATCGCTGGTGGTGGCCTTCCCTCATGATGTTCGGACCGTCCGACAAGGAGAGCCAGCATTCCGACACGTCGATGCGATGGAAGATCAAGCGCTTCTCGAACGATGACCTGCGGCAGAAATTCGTGGATGCGACCGTGCCGCAAGGCCATGCCTTGGGCCTCGTCTTCCCGGACCGGCAATTGAAGTGGGATGAGGCCACGAGGCATTTCGATTTCGGCCCGATCGATTGGGAAGAATTCCGCCAGGTGGTTGCCGGCAACGGGCCCTGCTCCAAGGACCGTATGCGTGCGCAGCGCAAGGCTCACGCGGAGGGCGCCTGGGTGCGCGAGGCGGCGCTGGCGCATGCGGCAAAGCGTCGGGCGCACGAAGAGGTAGCGAAGCTCGCCGCGGAATGAGAATTTGGCACGAGCCTTTTTCGTTTGAACTTACCGGCGTGCGCTTCGCTTTGCCGCCGCGAGCATGGGACGCTCTTCATGACCGAAGCGAATTGGCCGCTCTTTGAAGTTTTCATCCGCTCGCGCGGCGGCATGAGTCATCGACATGTCGGCTCGCTGCATGCGGTCGATGCGGAGATGGCGTTGCAGAATGCGCGCGATGTCTATACGCGCCGGGGCGAAGGATTGTCGATCTGGGTCGTTCCCTCGAGCGCCATCAAGGCCTCCGATCCGGGCGATAAGGACATGCTTTTCGAGCCGGCAACCTCAAAAATCTACCGGCATCCCACATTTTACGAGGTGCCCGAGGATGTCGGGCATATGTGAGGGGCGCGCGTCGGCGACCCATTCACCCCTTCTACCCATCTGAACTTCCCCGTGATGAAGAAGTGCTGGCGAACCCGGTCGATCACGGGGGGAACCATATCTACTCGGTAGGTGGCGAAAGCACTTTGACATGTGTTCCACATGTTTCTATGTTTTACGCATGGGAACGATGATCCAAATCCGCAATGTCCCGGACACATTGCATCGACGGCTCAAATCGCGCGCTGCGTTGGCCGGCATGTCGTTGTCTGACTATCTGCTCAGCGAGATTCGTCAGGTCGCAGAACGGCCGACGCTCGATGAGCTGCGGGCGCGATTGCACAGCCGCACGAAAACAGCCCCCTCACTGGCACCCGTAGAAGCGGTTCGCGCGGAGCGCGATCGCGCGTGATCGTCGTCGACGCCTCGGCTCTGCTTGAAGCACTTCTCCGCACGCCAGCAGCCATCGCCGTGGAAAGCCGGCTGTTCGCCCCTCGTCAAACACTCCACGCCCCTCATTTGCTCGATGTTGAAGTCGCGCAAGTGCTTCGGCGTTATACGGCAAAGGGCGAAATCGACCGCGAGCGCGGCCATATGGCCCTCGCCGACTTGGCAGATTTTCCCCTGCGGCGATATCCACACGATTTTCTTTTGCCGCGAATTTGGGATTTGCGGAACAACATGACGGCCTATGATGCCGCCTATGTCGCGCTAGCCGAGGCGCTCGACGCCCCGCTACTGACGCGCGACCGGCGCTTGGCCGCCGCTGCCGGATATCATGCACAGATCGAATTGCTGTAATGCTGTCATGCATCAGGATGGCGGGTGGCGCCCGTCACTATATTCACGAGCACGGAAAAGGCGAGCGACGCTCGAGGGTTTCCGCGTAGCAATCGCGCCAATATCGCGCCATCGAGGTCATCCGGCGGGGCCTTGGCGGCCTTCGCCAAAAACGCATTCTGTGCTAGTCTATAGGCGGGGTATTGGAGTGAGGCTTTGCAAGAGCCGTCTGCGCAATCCACGCCCGTGACGCCGGCCCCGGCCGACGGCACTCCTGAACGCGGCCTGTCGCGCCTCTCGCTGCGTGCCGGCTTTGCGCTCTGGTGGGAGCGCCTCTGGCCGGCTCTCGTGCCGCCTCTTGGCATCGTGGCGCTTTTCGTCGCGGCCTCATGGCTCGGCGCCTTCGCGATCTTGCCTTCATCGGCACGGCTTGTGGCTTTGGCGGCTTTTGCCGCCGCGGGCTTAGCGTCGCTTATACCGCTCGCCCGCATCGCTCCGCCCGGCCCCGTCGAGAGGCTTCGCCGGATCGACCGCGATTCGAACGCGAAGCATGGGCTCGCGAGCGCTTGGGCCGATCACCTCGGCGCGGGCAAGGCGGATGGCGCCACGCGCCTGCTTTGGGAGGCGCATCGCCGGCGCTTGAGGAGCGCGCTTTCAGGCGCGCGGGTCACCTGGCCGCGCCCCGGGATGGTCGCGCGCGACCGCTATGCCTTGCGGACGGCGCCGCTCCTGATCTTGGCCGCCGCCTATTTCGCGGCCGGTCCCGATCGCCTGGAAAAGGTTGCGGCGGCGCTCGATCCACGCGCTTCCGGGCCTTCGGTCGAGGGCCGTATCGATGGCTGGATCGACCCGCCGACCTATACGCGCATGCCGCCTCTGGTGATCGACTTCGCCAAGTCGCAGGACGGGGAGCTCGAGCTGCGGGCCCCTGTCGGCTCAACCTTGGTGCTGCGTTGGCCGGAGGGCTCGGGCGTCGCGGCACAACCGACGCCGGCGCTCAAGCCGCAGCAGCAGACGACCGCTTCGGCCGGAGTGAGCGAGACGCGCTGGCGGATCACCGGTGACGGCGCCGTCACGGTCACCGGGGGCCCGCGTGAAACGCGCCTGTCGATCGCCTCGATCCCAAACGAGCCGCCGACCATCCGTATTCTCGGCGAGCCGAAGACCAATATTCGCGGCACGGTCACCTTGAGCTACGAAGGCTCGGACGAATACGGCATCGCCTCGGTCGAGACGCGCTTCGCCGAGCCGCGCTGGCATGGGCAGCCGATGGCGAACGGCCATCCTCTTGTGGATCCGCCGATGGCCAATCTGCCCCCGCCGTCGAACCGGCCCGGCGCGCCGCCGTCGCGCGACACCTTCGATCTCTCCTCCCATCCTTGGGCGGGCGCGGATGTGACGCTTCGCCTTTTCGCGAAGGATGAGGCGGGGCTCGAGGGCATGAGCGACCCGGTGAGCCTAATGCTGCCGGCCCACCCGTTCACCAAGCCGCTAGCGCGCGCGCTCGTCGAGCAGCGCCGCAAGCTCGCGCTCGACGCCGACAGCCGTTCGCAGGTGCTCGAAGCGCTTTACGCGCTGATGATCGCTCCGGAAAAATTCATGCCGGAAGCCGGCATCTACATCAGCCTGAGATCGATCGCCCAGAGCCTGTCCTCGGCCGTGAATGACGACCAGCTTCGCGACGTCGTCGCCAATTTATGGGAGCTCGCGCTCGTCATCGAAGGCAGTGGCCCGACGCGGGCGCTCGACGCGCTGCGCGCCGCTGAGAACGCCTTGAAGGACGCGCTCGCCAACGGCGCCTCGAAGGAGGAGATCGAGCAGCGCATGGCCGAGCTTCGCCAGGCGCTCGATCGCTATGTCCGCGAGCTTGCGGAGCGGGCGAAGGAGAATCCCAATTCGCGTCAGGCCGACCGCAACATGAAAATCCTGAGCGAGCGCGACCTGCAGTCGCTGCTCGATAAGCTCGGCGAGATGGCGAAGAACGGCGAACGCGACCGCGCTCAGCGCATGCTCGATCAGCTCAAGGATTTCCTCGACAATCTGCAAACCGCGGAAGGCGAGCAGGATAGCGCGGACGATCAGCAAATGAGCCAGGAAGAGCAGGCGCTCGACGAGATGAGCGAGCTTCTGCGCAAGGAGCTGGAGCTCAGGGACGATACGCAATCGGCCGATCGTCAGCACCAGTCCGGCAAGCAGCCGGGCCAACGGCAGGGCCAGCAGAAGCAGGGCCAAGGTCAAGGACAGCAGGATCAGCAAGATCAGCAGGGGCAGGGAGGCCAGGATCAGGCGCAGCAGGGACAAGGCCAGGGCGATGGCCTCGGCGGCCTCTCGGAGCGCCAGCAGCGGCTTCGCGAGCGCCTTCAGGAGCTCGGCCGCAAGCTCGGCAAGATGGGCTCGGACGAGGCAACGAAGAACCTCGGCGATGCCGGCCGTGAGATGAAGGATGCCGAAGGCGCGCTCGGCGAGGGAGATGCGGCGGGCGCCACGGGGTCCGAGGGCCGCGCCATCGATGCGATGCGCAAGGGCATGAACGCGCTGAACGACCAGCTCGCCCAGCAGCAACAGCAGCAAGGTGGCCAGCAAGGCCAGGATGGGCGCGGGCGCGGCCGTTCACGCATGGTGCGCGGCGGCGTCGATCCGCTCGGTCGGGGCGTCGACCGAGCCGAGGACGAAGAGGGAGCTGATGACCAGGATAATGGTCCGGCTTACGGAAGGAATGGCCTGCAAGGCAATGTCGCCGAAAGGGCGCGCGAAATCCTCCAAGAGCTGCGCCGCCGTCTCGGCGACACCTCACGTGCGCAAGACGAGCTCGACTATATCGAGCGCTTGCTGAAGGCGCCGTAACGCTTCGAGGCCTTTTCTGCGCTGGCTCAGGCGGTCACAAGCGCACGCTTGAAAAGCAAAACCGCTCCATGTACCTCGGTCTTTGGGCCTCGGTTCATGACTCGCTGTCCAGAGCCTGGCTGTATTTCCACTCATAGGATAGGTGCTTTCCGTGGCAAGCAGACGCGGACTGATCTTTGCCGCAATGCCGCGCCTGCAATAGGTGCGGGGAAAGCTTCGCATGCTCGAACAGGAATTTGATCGCTTCGCGCAAGAGTATGAGCAGCTTCACGCGAGCGTGCTGACGGCGAGCGGTGAAGGCCCTGCCTTTTTCGCAGCCTATAAGCCCGCCGATATGCGCCGGCATCTCGCGGCGGCGGGGGTATCGCGCGGTCCCCTGACGCTTCTCGATTTCGGCTGTGGCGTTGGCGGCTCGCTGCCGCATCTGCGTCGCGAATTTCCGTATGCCGAGCTGATCGGCGCCGACGTGTCGCGCAAGAGCCTCGACATCGCCGAACGCCGATATCCGGGCCTTGCGAGGCTCATCGGCTTGAACGAAACGGGCGCGATGCCCTTGCCGGAAGCGAGCGCCGATGTCGTCTTCTCTGCTTGCGTTTTTCATCATATTCCAGAGGCGGAGCATCACCGCATCCTTTGCGATCTTCATCGCGTGACGAAGCCCGGCGGCTCGTTGTTCATCTTTGAGCACAATCCTTTGAACCCCCTCACGCGCCGCGTCGTGGATGCTTGCGCCTTCGACGAGAACGCAGTGCTCATCGGCGCAACGGCGCTGAGAATGCGCATCCTGGCGGCAGGTTTTCAGGATGCGAAGATTTGCTATCGCATCTTCTTCCCCCATGCGCTGAAATGGCTGCGGCCGCTCGAAAACGCGCTCACCTGGTGCCCGCTCGGGGCGCAATATTACGTCGCGGCACGCCGAGCTGCCTGAGAGAGCAGGGCGGCGAACGCCAAGCTCGTTGCCTACCCCAATCGACGCTCAGGACCAGGTTTTCCACGGCGCGCGGTTTTGCGCCCACAGCTCCTCGAGGAGGCGCTTCTCGCGCAAGGTATCGACCGGCTGCCAGAAGCCGTGGTGGCGAAACGCGGCAAGCTCGTTGCGCTTCGCGAGCTGCTCCAACGGCTCGCGCTCCCATACAGTCTCATCGCCCTCGATGAGCTCCATCACCGGGGGCTCGAGCACGAAGAAGCCGCCGTTGATCCAACCGATCTCGTCCTGCGGCTTCTCGCGGAATGCCGACACCGTCCCATCCTCGGAAAGCTCGAGGACGCCGAAGCGGCCCGGAGGCTGCACGGCGGTCACAGTCGCCGGCTTGCCGTGCTTGCGGTGAAATTCGACGAGCTTGCGTAAATCGATATCGGCGACGCCGTCGCCATAGGTCATGATGAAAGTTGTTTCGCCGAGGAAGGGCCGCACGCGCTTGAGGCGCCCGCCGGTCATCGTGTTGATGCCGGTATCGATGAGGGTGACGCGCCAGTCCTCCGTGACGCGGTTGAAGAAATCGACCTTGCCGGTGCCGAAATCATAGGTGACGTCGCTTCGGTGAAGCGCGTAATTCGAGAAATATTCCTTGATGTAATATCCCATGTAGCCGAGGCAGATGACGAAATCGTTGAAGCCCTGGCTGCTGCAATTCTTCATGATGTGGAGCAGCAGAGGCAGGCCGCCGATTTCGATCATCGGCTTCGGCCTCACCCCGGTTTCCTCGCTCAGCCTCGTGCCGAATCCGCCGGCGAGCAATACGACTTTCATGAGGGAGCTCCGGCTTAAGTCCGGCGTCAGCCGCCGGAGGCTTTCTGAGGAGGGTCGAGACGCGTCACCTTGGCGTCGATCGCCGCGATCGGCGACGTCTCGCTCGCGCCTGTCTCGCCCGCCTCCGCGCCGTGGTCGATGACATCATCGATAATGACGAGCGGCATGGGTTTCACGTTCTTGAAAATTCGGCCGATATATTCTCCGATGATTCCAAGGAGAAGGGCGTTGAGGCCGATCGAGAAGAGAACGAGCACGCTGAGGCTCGCCCAGCCTTCCGGCCAATCCGCGCCGAAGCTCCGGGCGATGAGGAAATAGAGGGCGCCCAAGAAGGCCAAGCCGCACATCACGAAACCGACCGCCGTCGCAAGGCGCAAGGGGACGATCGAGTGATGCAGGATGCCGTCGAGCGCAAGACCGACGAGGCGCCAAAAGCCGAATTTGCTGCTGCCGCGCTGTCGCACGGCCCGGTCATACGGAATGCCGATCTGTCGAAAGCCCATGGCCGCGATGAGCCCTCTCAGATAGGGCTGCTGATCGCGCACATGGCGAAGCTCCTCGATCACGCGCCGATCGATCAAGCGGAAATCGCCCGCGTCATGCGGCAACGGGTCCTCGCTCAAGGCGTCGATCAGGCGGTAGAAGAGGCGTCGCGTTCCGAAGAGAAGCGCATTTTCCTCGGGCCGATTGCCGCGGATGCCATAGACGACCTCATATCCTTCCTCCCACCGGCGCAGGAATTCGACGATGAGCTCGGGAGGGTCTTGCAGATCACAATCAAGTTGAACGGCGGCGTCGCCGCGCGCATTCACGTAATTCGCGAGGATGGAACGCTGGAAGCCGAAATTACGCGAGAAGCGGATGGCGCGCACCCGCCTGTCTTCGAGCGCCAAGGCGGCGAGCCGCTCGAAAGTCCTGTCCTCGCTACGGTTGTCGGTGAACAGGATTTCGTAATCGTAACGATCCTCGAGCTTTGCCATCACCGCCCGCACACGCTCGCAGAGCGGACGGACATTGTCCTCCTCGTTATAGACGGGAACGCAAATGCTGATCAGCTTGCGCGAGGTCATCGGATCACCGTTCCGCCATGCTGGAAGCGCGCCGCTCGTGGTCGAGCGCCTGCAAGGTGAGCGCCACGCCGTCATTCAAGCCGATTGAGTGCCGGAAACCGCCGGCATGCGCAAGGAGGGAACCGTCTCCCACCATCCACATCTGCTCGTCGGGTCGCGGCACTCGTGCCCCGAAGTCGAGGAGCTTCGGCGGCGCGCCCATTTGGCGGGCGACTTCCTCGGCCATGGCGCGCACGGTGACGGGCTCGCCCGTGCACAGATTGAACGGGCCGAGCCGTCCCTCGAGGGCGATCTCGGCCGCGCGCAGAAGGCCTTTCGCCGCGTCTTCGACATAGAGAAGGTCGCGCCATTGCAGGCCGGCGGTGAGATCGACGCGCTCGCCCCGGGAAAGACGATCATGCAAATAGGGCAGGAGGCGATGCGGCGCCTCTCCGGGTCCGAAAACGCCGAAGAGCCGGACCCACTGAAAGGGCAATCCGAGCGAGCGCGCGAGAGCCGCGCCCCATCGTCCTCCCGCTGCTTTCGAGGCGCCGTAGAGGTCGCTCGCATCGAGTGGGTGGCTTTCGCGGATGCGCTCGGCCCTCGCCACGGGCCCATATTCGGAGCAGGAGCCGGCGTAAACGAAGGCGCCTGCTCCCATCGACGCCGCGGCTTCGACCCAAGTGCGCGTTGCCACGACATTCGTTTCGAACATTTGCGCGCGATCGCGATCCTGCGGGCGAACGCCGTAAGCCGCGCAATGGAAGACGACATCGACGGCCTCGTCGTGGAGCGCCTCGGCGATCATCCCCGCGCTCACCGCCTCGAGCCTGACCTGCCGCTCGGCCGGCGGAAGCGTGGAGGCCGGGCGTCCCAGCGCAACGACGCGCTTGCCGCATTTGCGCAAATGCGCGACGAGCGCACCGCCGATGAAGCCGCTGGCTCCGGTGACGAGCGCGGTCGCGAAGCTCATCCGCCAAGCTCGAGATAGGCTTCGATCTGCCTCGTCACGAGGCCGCTTGCTGCCAAGCCGTCGCGATGGAAGCCGCGATACCATTCGGCGGTGAGCCCGATGGTGCGCTCGAAGCCGAGCCGAGGCCGCCAGCCAAGAAGCATCATGGATTTGGCAATATCGAGCTTGAGGAAATTCGCTTCCTTGAGCGGGGAGGGCACGATTTCGATGCGCGCGCTCTCATCGCCATAAGCTTGCGCGAAGCTTCGCGCCAGACGCTCGACATCGACCTCATTGTCGCGGCCGGGACCGAAATTCCAGGCATCGGCGGCTTGCGCCGGATGCGCGAGAAGCCGATGCGCAAGCGTCACATACCCGCCGACGAGCTCGAGCACATGCTGCCAGGGGCGGACCGCGCCCGGGTTGCGCAAGACGATCGGCTGTCCAGCGTTGATGAATCGCACGATGTCGGGAACCAGGCGATCCTCCGACCAATCGCCACCGCCCACCACATTGCCGCCTCGGGCGGTGGCGAGCGCGATGCGGTTGTCGTCGAGCGGAAGCAAGGCACGACGGTAAGATCCGGCGACGATCTCGGCCGCCGCTTTGCTCGCGCTGTAAGGATCGGCGCCGCCGAGCGGATCGTCCTCCCGATAACCCCAGACCCATTCCTTGTTGTCATAGACCTTGTCGGTGGTCACGCAGACGATGGCGCGCACCGAGGCGCAGCGGCGCGCCGCCTCGAGCACATGGGCCGTGCCCATCACATTGGTGGAGAAGGTAGCGAGCGGATCGCGATAGGAGCGCCGCACGAGAGGCTGCGCCGCGAGGTGAAAAACGACCTCGGGCTGAAATTCCCGAAATTCACGTTCCACCAGGTCGAAGTCGCGGATGTCCCCGATGCGCGAGCGCATGCCCTCCGCGATGTCGGCGGCCGCGAAAAGATTGGGCTGGTCATTGGGTTCGGGCGCGAGGGCGAACCCCGCGACCTCGGCTCCGTCGCGCTTCAGCCAGGCGCAAAGCCACGAGCCTTTGAAGCCGGTGTGGCCGGTGACCAAAACCCGGACGCCGCGCAAGGAAGGCAAATCGCTCATCGGGATTTTGAGGCCTCCGCCCGACGCTAGAACCGCGCGAGAACCGCAGTTTCGGCCTGCAACTTTCGCGCCTGATAGATAGAAAGCCGAGGCGGATCAACCCTTCAACCACAGCTCGTGCCAAAATGAAGACTTGGCGGAACGTCGAGCCGGCGCTCGCCGAGTGAAGAGTGAAGAGTGAAGAGTGAAGAGAAGAGGGAAGAGAAACGGCGGTTAGGAGAGTCTCACTCCTCACTCTTCACTCCTCACGCTTTCCGAGGCGGCCGCTAAACCGCTTCCGCCTCTTTCATTCTGACCGCCTTCTTGCGGTCGTTCGGATCGAGGATGAGCTTGCGCAGGCGGATCGACTTCGGCGTCACCTCGACGAGCTCGTCGTCCTGGATATAGGCGAGCGCCTTCTCCAAGGTCATGCGGATGGGCGGGGTGAGGCGCACGGCCTCGTCCTTCGAGGTGGTGCGGATATTGGTGAGCTTCTTGCCCTTGAGCACATTGACCTCGAGGTCGTTGTCGCGCGTGTGCTCACCGACGATCATGCCCTGGTACACTTTCCAGCCGGGCTCGATCATCATCGGGCCGCGGTCCTCGAGGTTCCACAGCGCGTAAGCCACGGCCTCGCCCTGTTCATTGGCGATGAGCACACCATTGCGGCGCCCGGCGATCTCGCCCTTGAAGGGCGCATAGGCGTGAAACAGCCGGTTCATCACCGCGGTGCCGCGCGTGTCGGTCAGGAGCTCGCCTTGATAGCCGATGAGACCGCGCGTCGGCGCGTGGAAGACGAGGCGCAGCCGCCCGCCGCCCGAAGGGCGCATCTCGACCATCTCGGCTTTGCGCTCCGACATCTTTTGCACGACGATGCCGGAATGCTCCTCGTCGACGTCGATCGTGACCTCCTCGACAGGTTCGAGGAGCTCTCCGGAGCCGTCGCGCTTGAGGACGACCTTAGGGCGCGACACCGAGAGCTCGAAACCCTCGCGCCGCATCTGCTCGATCAGGATGGCAAGCTGCAGCTCGCCGCGGCCGGCGACCTCCATTGCATCCTTGCCGGGCGCTTCCGAAACGCGAAGCGCAACGTTGCCCTCGGCCTCCCGCAACAGGCGGTCGCGGATGACGCGGCTCGTGACCTTATCGCCCTCGGTGCCCGCGAGCGGGGAATCATTGACGAGGAAGGACATGGCGACGGTCGGCGGGTCGATCGGCTGGGCATGCAGCGGCTCGGTCACCTCGAGCGCGCAGAGGGTGTCGGCGACGCTGCCCTTGCTCAACCCTGCGATGGCGATGATGTCGCCTGCCTCGCCGACATCGATCGGCTGGCGCTCGATACCGCGAAAGGCGAGGATCTTCGAGACCCGCCCTTGCTCGATGAGGCTCCCGTCATGGGAGAGCGCCTTGATCGTCTGGTTCGATCTCACGATTCCCGAGCTCACGCGCCCGGTGATGATCCGGCCAAGATAGGGATTGGCCTCGAGGATCGTGCCGAGCATGCGGAAAGGCCCTTCCTCGACGGCGGGCTCGGCCACGTGCCGCAGCACGAGGTCGAAGAGCGGCGCCATGCCCTCGTCCTTCGGCCCTTCGGGAGAGAGCGCCATCCATCCTTGTTTCGCCGAGCCGTAAAGGATCGGGAAGTCGAGCTGCGCGTCATTGGCATCGAGCGCCGCAAAGAGGTCGAACACCTCGTTCACCACCTCGGTCGGGCGCGCCTCCTGCTTGTCGATCTTGTTTACCGCGACGATCGGCTTCAGGCCGATCTTCAAGGCCTTCGAGACCACGAATTTCGTCTGCGGCATCGGGCCTTCGGCCGCATCGACGAGCACGATTGCGCCATCGACCATGCTGAGGATGCGCTCGACCTCGCCGCCGAAATCAGCGTGGCCCGGCGTGTCGACGATGTTGATGCGCGTGCCTTTCCACACGACGGAAGTGCATTTGGCCAGGATGGTGATGCCGCGCTCGCGTTCGAGCTCGTTCGAATCCATGACGCGCTCGGCGACGCGCTGATTCTCCCGGAAGGCGCCGGATTGGCCAAGCAGCTTGTCGACGAGCGTCGTCTTCCCATGATCGACATGAGCGATGATGGCGATGTTGCGCATGTTCATGGCAGGACCTGAAACGATAAAGGCCTCCGGCTCGCGACGACCACGAGGTCGAGCGCTCCGGAGGCTATGGAACCGAATTCAAGCTCTATATAGGTAGGCTCGTTCTCGCAAGCATCTTTGCTGCGGTGCACAAACTGCGCAAAGCATGATTTCGGAAAAATGGTAACCACTTTTCCGAAAGAGATCATGCTTCTCTAAGGATTCAGAGCATGCTGGCGACGCCAGCATGCTCTGAAGTCGCGGGTGCGTGTTCAGGCAGAAGGCGTGACGGATTTCGCGAGGCGTGTCACGAGATCGGCGATGGCGAGGGAGGAGGTGAGCCCCGGCGATTCGATGCCGTAGAGGTTGATCAACCCCTCGACCCCGTGCCCATCCTTTCCTTGGATGACGAAATCCGGCGCTCCGTCGCCATTTGCCGGAATCTTCGGGCGAATGCCCGCATAGCCGGGAACGAGCGCCTCGTCCGGAAGCCCCGGCCAATATTGCCGGATCGCGGCGTAGAAACGTGCGCCGCGCGCCGCATCGACGGTGTAGTCGAGCCGCTCGACCCATTCGACGTCAGGGCCGAATTTGGCCTGGCCGCCGAGATCGATCGTGATATGCACGCCGAGTCCGCCGGGCTCGGGCACGGGGTAGATGAGGCGTGTGAACGGCGCGCGGCCGAGAAGCTGGAAGTAATTGCCCTTGGCATAGCGCAAGGGCGGGATCGTCTCCGGCGGCAAGCCGGCGATCGAGGCGGCGATCGATTGCGCTTCGAGCCCCGCGCAATTCACGAGGAGGCGGGGCGCGAGCGTCGTGACGGCGCCGTCCGAACGGACATCGATGATGATGCCGTTCTCATCGACGCGGCCGCCGGTGACGGTGCTCCCATAAGCGAGCATCGCGCCATGCGCCTGCGCATCGCCGAGCAGCGCCAGCATATAGGCGTGGCTGTCGAGAATGCCGGTCGAGGGCGAGAGCAGGGCACCCGCGCAGGCGAGCGCGGGTTCGAGCGCCTGCGCTTCCTCGCGCGAGATGGGCGTGATGTCGTCCACGCCATTGCCGCGCGCCGTGGCGAGCACACGTTCGAGCGCGCCGCGCTGCTCCTCGCCGATCGCCACGATGAGCTTGCCGCAGCGGCGGTAAGGGACGCCATGGGCATCGCAATAGGCATAAAGCGCCTTGCGGCCGGCGACGCACAGACGGGCCTTCAACGAGCCTTTCGGATAATAGATCCCGGCATGGATGACCTCGCTGTTGCGCGAGCTTGTGCCGGTGCCGATCGTCATCTCCTTCTCGAGAATGATGGTCTCGCGCCCGGCAAGCGCTAGCGCGCGCGCCACCGCGAGGCCGACGACGCCCGCGCCGACGACGACCGCATCGACTCTCTCGATAGCGCCGTTTCCATCCATGAGCGTGCTGTGGCCGAGAAGCCAAGCGTCTGTCAAACGCGCTGCCGCGTGGGTTCAACCGTAAGAAAGTTTCGACGCGACGTTCCAGATGAATTGACGCTTGATGTCGCCCTTGAAGGATGCGCTTTAACTGGGTATATTACTGGATATATCGTTGGAGTTTGCAGTGGATACCTCGCAGAAACGCGCCATTCGGAATTATCGTGCTCGCCTGGGCAGGCGAGGGCTCGCGCGTTTCGAGGTGCTGGGCCGCGACGCGGATCGCGATCTGATCCGCTCTCTCGCACGCCAGCTCGCCGAAGGCGGTCCCGAGGCTTCGCGCCTGCGCGCAGCGGTCAGCCGGAGCATCGCCGGTGAGCCACCGAGGAAGGGGGGCATTCTTGCGGCGCTGCGTCGCTCTCCCCTCGTGGGGGCCGACCTCGAGATTAAACGCCCCCGAGACGAAGGGCGCAAGATCGAAATCTGATGCGCTATCTGCTCGATACCAACATCATCAGCAACATCACGAAGGTATCGCCTTCCGGCAAGTTGCTGGCGTGGATGAAGGAGCAGAATGACGACGATCTCTACATCAGCTCGCTGACAGTCGCAGAAATTCGGCGCGGCATATTCGAGAAACCCGCCGGCAAACGGCGCAATCAGCTTGAGGCATGGTTCAGCGGCTCGGAAGGGCCGCAAGCCCTCTTCTCTGGTCGCGTGCTTTCGTTCGACGAGGTGGCCGCGCTGATATGGGCGCGCCTTATGGCTGATGGCAAAGCCAAGGGACAGCCACGAAGCGCGCTCGATACGATCATTGCAGCCGTTGCGGAAGCGAATGGTTGCATCGTCGTCAGCGACAATGAGAAGGATTTTGCCGGTATCGAGATGATCAACCCACTTCGGGGAAGCTAGCGATGACCAACATTCGCGCGATCGACATGGCCATGCGGCACGAACAGCCCATTGGAGTCGCCGAGCTTTGCGAGACGACGTGAAGCAGAACGGCGAAAGTTTCGACTACGTGATCGTTGGCGCCGGCTCCGCCGGCTGCGTGCTCGCCTCGCGCCTGAGCGAGGACGGGCGCTTCAGCGTGCTCCTGCTCGAGCACGGCGGTTCCAATCGCTCGGTCTTCATCGACATGCCGAGCGCGCTCTCGATCCCGATGCATATGGCGCGCTATGACTGGGGCTATGTGAGCGAGCCTGAGCCGCATCTTGGCGGGCGGCGCCTCCATTGCCCGCGCGGCAAGGGGCTCGGCGGCTCCTCGGCGATCAACGGCCTCGTCTACGTGCGCGGCAACCCGCTCGATTTCGACCGCTGGGAGAGCGAAGGGGCGGCGGGTTGGAGCTATGCGCGCGTGCTCCCCTATTTCCGCCGCGCCGAAGGGCGGGCCGAAGGAGGAGACGCTTATCGCGGAGCCGACGGCCCGCTCAAGACGCGCTACGGCACGCTCGACAATCCGCTCTATCGCGCCTTCATCGCGGCGGCGCGCGAGGCCGGCTATGCCGAGACCCCGGACATCAACGGGTTCAGGCAGGAGGGCTTCGGCCGCATGGATATGACGGTCCATGGCGGCATCCGCTCGAGCGCCGCGAGAGCCTATCTTCGGCCCGCCATGAGGCGTCCGAACCTCATGGTGCGGACGAAAGCGCTCGTGTCGCGCATTCGCTTCGAGGGGCGCCGCGCCGTCGGGGTCACCTATTGGCGCGGCGGTGTCGAGGAGATGGTCGTGGCGCGCCGCGAGGTTATTCTCGCGGGCGGCGCGATCAACACGCCGCAGCTCTTGAAGCTCTCAGGCATCGGGCCCGCCGCGGAATTGCGCGCGCATGGGATCGAGATCGTGCGCGACCTGCCGGGCGTCGGCGAGAACCTCCAGGACCATCTCGAATTCTACTTTCAAGTCGCGTGCAAGGAGCCGATCACGCTTTTCTCGTCCACGGGCACCTTGGCGAAGGGATTGGTCGGCTTGCGCTGGCTGCTGCGCAAGGACGGGCTCGGCGCGAGCAATCATTTCGAGAGCTGCGGCTTCATCCGCAGCCGGGCCGGTGTTCGCTACCCCGACATCCAATATCATTTCCTGCCGCTCGCCGTCTCCTATGACGGAAAATCGCTTGCGACGGAGCACGGCTTCCAGGCGCATGTCGGGCCGATGCGCTCGAAAAGCCGCGGATGGGTGCGGCTGGCGTCCGCCGATCCGCGCGAGAAGCCGCGCCTCTTTTTCAACTACATGAGCCATCCGGACGATTGGACGGAGATGCGCGCCTGCGTGCGGCTCACGCGCGAGATCTTCGCGCAACGCTCATTCGATCGCTATCGGGGCCGCGAGATCCAGCCGGGCGCCGCAATCACCAGCGATGAGGCCATCGACGGCTTCATCCGCTCCAAGGTGGAGAGCGCCTTTCACCCCTCCTGCACCTGCAAGATGGGAACGAGCGATGATCCCATGGCGGTCGTCGACACTGAGACGCGCGTGATCGGCGTCGACGCTTTGCGCATCGCCGACGCCTCGATCATGCCGTCGATCACGACGGGCAACCTCAACGCGCCCACCATCATGATCGGCGAAAAGGCGTCGGACCATATTCTCGGTCGCGAGCCGCTTCCGGCCTCGAACGCGCCCGTTTACGTGGCGTCGGATTGGGAGACGGTGCAACGTTAGCGAGTAGCGAGTAGTAGTTAGAGGTGGGTTGGTAAAAAACCAATAACTACTCGCTATTCGCTATTCGCTATTCGCTATTTCGCTACTCGCTCCTCCCTCACAAATCCCGTTCAGCCTGTTCCAAAAAGCGCCACGCGTAAGGCGCGAAGGAGCGCGCCACCTCGAGGTGGAACGCGGTCTCGGCCACCCGCCACAATACGATCTCGGTCTTTTGCAGGAGCGTGCGCGTGCACATGCCGACCGGGAAGGCGTGCCGACCGAGATCGAGCGGGCAGCCGGCGTTCAAAATCAACCCCGCATGCTCGCCGGAGACTTTGAAGCCCACCTGCCGGTGGCTCACATCGACGAGCGAATAGGGGAGAGGGGCGAGCGCCACCGCCAATCTGTCGATGATGGACGAAACCTCGCGCTCTTTCGCGAGGAGCAGCCATTCATCCGGTCCAAGCCAGAGCGCGGCCCGCTCGCCCGATACCGCTGCCCGGCAGGGCTCCATCGCCGGCTCGACCCCGAAGGCCGCGGCGACCCGGCCGACCGTGGAGATGCGGCCCCGGTAGATGAGGCGCGACATCGGCGGCAGGTACGAGAGGGCTCCCGCGCCGCCGGAAACGGTGATGGCTTCGAGGACGCTGCGTCGTGCCGGAGGGAGGTCAGGCATCAAGCCGTTTTCCTTCCGGATCGAGGAAGACCGGATTTGCGACCACGGCGCTGATCACGCCGTCCGGCATCGGCACGTAAAGCGTCTCGCCCATTCGCCTGCGCCCTCCCGCGACCATGGCGAGCGCGATGCCGCGGCCGAGCGCGGCGCTGAAATAAGACGACGTCACATGACCGATCATCTTCTGGCCGATCATCTTCTGGCGACTCGACGGTCGGGAGACTGGCGGCGGGTCGGCGACGATTTGCGCTCCCTCCTCGAGCACAAGCTCGGGACTCTCGGGGAGAAGCCCGACCAATTGCTTGCGGTCGGGATCGGCCATCGCGGGGCGCGCGAGCGAGCGCTTGCCGACGAAATCCTTCTTCGTCTTGCCGATCGCCCAGGCGAGGCCGACGTCGTCGGCCGACACCGTGCCGTCGGTGTCTTGTCCCACGATGATGTAGCCCTTCTCGGCGCGCATCACATGCATCGCTTCCGTGCCATAAGGCGTGATGCGGCGCGAGAAGCCGGCGTCGAACACCCTTTCCCAAATGGCGCGGCCGTAATCGGCCGGAACATTGATCTCGAAGCCGAGCTCTCCGGTGAAACTCACACGGAAGAGACGCGCGGGCACGCCGCAAACATGGCCTTCGCGCACGCTCATATGCGGCATGGCCGCGGAGGAGATGTCGATATCGTCGACAAGCCGCTCGAGGATTTTACGCGAAACGGGCCCTTGCACGGCGATCACCGCCCATTGTTCCGTCGTCGAAGTGAGCCAGCAATCGAGGCCCGACCATTCGGTCTGGAGGAAATCCTCCATATGGTTCAGGACCTGCGCCGCGCCGCCGGTCGTGGTGGTGACGTGAAAACGGTCGGCAGCGAGGCGCCCGACGACGCCATCGTCGAGAATGGAGCCGTCCTCGCGCAGCATCACGCCATAGCGGCAGCGCCCGGGTTCGAGCTTGGTCCAGGGGTTGACGTAGATGCGGTTCATGAACTCGGCGGCGTCGGGCCCGACGATCTCGATCTTGCCGAGCGTCGAGGCATCAAAAAGGCCGACCGATTGGCGCACCGCCTGACATTCCCGCGCGACGGCTCGATGCATGTCCTCGCCCTTGAGCGGGAAGTAGCGGGCGCGCTTCCATTGCCCCACGTCCTCGAACGCGGCCCCTTTGGCGCTCGCCCAATCATGGGTCGGCGTCGGGCGTGCCGGGTCGAAGAGCTCGCCGCGCGAGGTGCCTGCGAAGGTGCCGAAGGTGACGGGCGTATAGGGCATGCGGAAGGTGGTGAGGCCGACGGCGGGTAGGGGCTTGTCGAGGGCCGAGGCGGCGATGCCGAGCGCGTTCATGTTCGAGGTCTTGCCCTGGTCGGTCGCCATGCCGGTCGTGGTGTAGCGCTTGATGTGCTCGATCGAGCGGAAGCCCTCGCGCACGGCGAGCTTCACATCCTTCGCGGTCACATCGTTCTGGAAATCGACGAAGGCTTTCACGCGTCGAGGTGAGCGATGGTGCGGCAAGGGCTCGAGACGGCCGCCGCCGAGATCCTTGGAAAGCGGGACCGGCGGATGCACCGCCTCGACGCCGCCGCCCACCGCGTCCCGCGCGGCGGCTTCGCCCGCCGCCACGCCATCGGCGATCGCCGCGTCGAGACTGAAGACGCCCCGAGAGGCGCCGGCACAGCGCACCGCTTCAGCCCCGCCAGCGGGAAGGAAGGCGTTCAGCTTCTCCTCGAACCGCAGCTTGCCGCGCGCTTGCGAGAAAAGATGGATCGTGGGCGTGAAGCCGCCGCACATCAACACGAGGTCGCAGGCGAGACGCGAGCGCGCGCCGACCTTGCCGTCGCGACCGACGGGCGCAATCTCGACCGAGGACACCTTGTGCCGGCCGCTCGTGGCGCAAACCGTGGTCGCTTCGCGAATGTGAAGCCTGGCGGCGCGCGCTTGCACGGCCCAAGGGCCCGACACATCGTGGCGGATGTCGGCGATCGCCGCGATCTCGACGCCGGCCGCGGCAAGCTCGATCGCGGCGCGGTAAGCCTCGTCATGGGCGGTCGCCACGACCGCGCGTGAGCCAGGCTTGACGGCGTAGCGCGCAAGATACTGGCGCGCCGCATCGGCGAGCATGATGCCGGGGCGGTCGTTATCGGGAAAGACGAGCGGGCGTTCGAGCGCGCCTGTCGCGAGCACCACTTGCTTGGCGCGCACTTGCCAGAGCCGCTCGCGCGGGCGTCCCTCGATCGGGGCCGGCAAATGGTCCGTGAGCCGCTCGGCGAGGCCGAGCATGTTGTGCGGGAAATAGCCGAAGGCCGTGGTGCGCGAAAGCCATCTCACATTCGGCGAATGCGCCAGTGTCAAAACGGCATCGGCGAGCCAGGCCGGGGCCTCCTTGCCGTCGATCACGGCTTTCGTTTCGGCAAGCAGCGAGCCGCCGAGCTCCGCCTGCTCGTCGCACAAGATGACGCGTGCGCCATGGGCTTCGGCCGCGAGCGCGGCGGCGATGCCGGCCGGACCCGCCCCGATGATGAGCGCATCGCAATGAGCGTAGCGTTGCGCGTAAGTGTCGGCATCGGGGAGGGTCGGCGCGCGCCCGAGGCCGGCCATGGCGCGGATCTTCGGCTCGTAAAGGCGCTTCCAGGCCGATTTTGGCCACATGAACGTCTTGTAGTAGAAGCCGGCGGGAAAGAGCGGCGAGAACACGTCGTTGAGAGCGCCGAAGTCGCGACCGAGCGAGGGCCAATGGTTCTGGCTCTCTGCCTCGAGCCCGTCACTGAGCTCGACCTGGGTGGCGCGCAGATTGGGGGTGAAGCGCGGGCCCGCCCCCACCGCCACGAGGGCATTGGGTTCATCGGAACCCGCCGCCACGATGCCGCGCGGGCGGTGATATTTGAACGAACGTCCGACGAGATGCACGCCGTTGGCGAGCAAGGCGGAAGCGAGCGTGTCGCCGGCGAAGCCTTCGTAAGCCTTGCCGTCGAAAGAAAAGCGCAGCTTGCGTGTCCGGTCGATGCGCCCACCGGCGTCGAGGCGAAAGGGAGCGCTCATGCTTCCTGCATCCCTTGGCGCGCCTCTTGGGGCTCGGGAAGCGTCGGACGTTCCTCGCCGATCTTGTAGGTCGCGGCGAAGCGGTCGTTCGTCGTGTCGCGCAACGCATTGAAGAAGCGCCCGCAGCCGTGCAGGTGACGCCACCGCTCGGCATGCATGCCGCGCGGATTGCTGCGCCCATAGAGGAATTGGCCCCACGCCTTGTCGCCGAGCTCCGAAGGATCGGCGGGGCGCGCGATATGGGCTTCGCCTCCGTAACGGAATTCGAGCTCGGGCCGCTTGCCGCAAAAGGGGCAATCGATCAGCAGCATGGGATCTCCCGCGTCAAATCGTGAAGGGGCCTCGATGCGACCCTTCGACCGCGTGGATCGGCGGACAAACGTCTTTGGTCGCAGGCAGAACCCCTTCGCCAGGCCAGCCAAGGTTTTTGCGGGCACCGCGCGAGCATCAATGCGCCACCGCTGCCGCGGCCGCCTCATCGATGAGGTAGCCGTCGCGAAAACGATCGAGGCGGAAGGGCGCGTTGATCGCGTGCGGCTCGTCCTTGGCGAGCGTCCAGGCGAAAAGATGGCCCGAGCCGGGCGTCGCCTTGAAGCCGCCCGTGCCCCAGCCGCAATTGACGTAAAGGCCGGCGACGGGCGTCTTGCCGATGATCGGCGAGCGATCGGGCGTGACGTCGACGATGCCGCCCCAATTGCGCAGCATCCGCAAACGGCGGAACATCGGGAAAAGCTCGCAAATCGCTTCGAGCGTGTGCATGGGCACATGCAGGCCGCCGCGCTGGGTGTAGGACACATAGGCGTCGGTGCCCGCCCCGATGACGAGCTCGCCCTTGTCGGATTGGCTCATGTAGGCGTGAATGGTGTTCGACATCACGACGCAAGGGAAGATCGGCTTCACGGGTTCCGAGACGAGCGCCTGGAGCGGATAGCTCTCGAGCGGCATGCGCAGATCCGCCATCGCCATGACGGTGCTCGTGTTGCCGGCGGCGACCACCCCCACCTTGCGCGTCTCGATCGTGCCGCGCGTGGTCTCGACCGCCTCGACCGCCCCGCCGACGCCGCGCCGGATCGCCGTCACCGCGCAATTCTCCAGGATATCGACGCCAAGCGCATCGGCGGCGCGCGCATATCCCCAGGCGACCGCGTCATGGCGGGCGACGCCGCCGCGCCGCTGCAACGCGGCCCCGATCACGGGATAGCGCATCGAAGACTCGATATTGAGCGGCGGGCAGAAGGCTTTCGCCTCTTGCGCCGTGAGCCATTCATTATCGACGCCGTTCAGGCGGTTTGCGTGGATATGTCGCTTCAGGCTTTGCTGATCATGCACATTATGCGCGAGCATCATCACGCCGCGCTGCGAGAACATGACGTTGTAGTTGAGCGCTTGCGACAAGCCCTCCCAGAGCTTCAACGCATGGTCGTACAGCGCCGCGCTTTCATCGAAAAGATAGTTCGAGCGAATGATGGTGGTGTTGCGCCCCGTGTTGCCGCCGCCGATCCAGCCTTTCTCCAGGACCGCGACATTTGAAATGCCGAATTCCTTCGCGAGATAATAGGCGGTGGCAAGCCCGTGGCCGCCCCCGCCAATGATCACCGCGTCATAGGCGGCTTTAGGCTCAGGCGACCGCCATTGCGGCCGCCAGCTCTCGTGGCCGGTGAAGGCGTGCCGAAGGAGGGCGAGCGCGGAAAATCTCTGCATCCCTTCACGGACTTTCGATTCGATGAAGCTTGATCTTCGCCCAAGCGCAAGCCATGAGCAAATTTATCGCGCGCCGCGGCCAAATTTATCGCGATCGGCGAAAAGGCAAGCGCCGAAGGAAGAGGCGAGCGAAGCATGAGTGGCGATGCGGGCGCAACCCTGCCTTCCTCACAGCCTCTGGACGGCGGGCTCAATCTTTTGCATCACGCTTCGCGTAAATGCGAAGGGAGTGCCTCGATCATGAAAAACAGCGAAGAAATTTGGCGGCACGTCGATGCCAAGAAGCAAGGCTTCATCGAGCTGAGCGACCGGATCTGGGGCATGCCCGAGCTCTGCTACACGGAGAAGCGCTCCTGCGCCGAGCATGTCGCGGCGCTCGAGGCCGAGGGCTTTCGCGTGATGCGCGATGTCGCGGGCATCCCGACGGCGGTGATCGGGGAAGCCGGCGAAGGCGGCCCGGTGATCGCGATCCTCGGCGAATATGACGCCTTGCCGGGCTTGAGCCAGGAGGCGGGCGTCGCGGAACCGCGCCCTGTCGAGTCGAATGGCAACGGGCATGGCTGCGGGCATAATCTTTTGGGCTCCGCCGCGCTGCTCGCGGCGACCGCGGTCAAGGACTACCTCGCCGCCAACGGGTTGAAGGGGCGCGTGCGCTATTACGGCTGCCCGGCCGAAGAGGGCGGAGCCGCCAAGGGCTTCATGGTGCGCGCCGGCGCCTTCAAGGATGTGGACATCGCCATCTCCTGGCATCCCGCGTCGTTCTCGGGCGTGAACGAGCCGGAATCGCTGGCCAACACCCGCATCGACTTCACCTTCACGGGGCGTTCCTCCCATGCGGCGGCGGCCCCCCATCTCGGGCGCAGCGCGCTCGACGCGGTGGAGCTCATGAATGTAGGTGTGAACTATATGCGTGAGCACATGCCGGACGGGGCGCGCGTGCATTATGCCATCCTTGACGGCGGCGGCGTCGCGCCGAATGTGGTGCAGGCGCGCGCCAAGGTGCGCTACCTCATTCGCGCGAAGGACCTCACCGAGCTCACCCCGCTCGTCGGGCGCGTGCGAAAGATCGCCGAGGGCGCGGCCCTGATGACCGAGACGAGCGTCGAGACGCGCGTCGTGAGCGCCGTTTCCAATCTTCTCGGCAATGCACCGCTCGAGAAGCTGATGCACGACAATTTCATGCGCCTCGGTCCCCCCGATTTCGACGAGAAGGACCGCGCGGTCGCCGCGAAGTTTCAGGCGACCCTCACCAAGGAAGATATCGCCGCGGCGCATCGCCGCCACGGCCTCAAGATCGAGCCCGGCAAGGTGCTGTGCGACACCATCGTCCCGCTCAATTCGGAAGGGGCGGGCGGCGTCGGCTCGACGGATGTCGGGGATGTGAGCTGGGTGGTGCCGACCGTGCAAGCGCGCGGCGCCACTTGCGCCATCGGCACGCCCTTCCATTCCTGGCAATTGACGGGGCAAGGCAAGACGAGCTTCGCCCACAAAGGGCTCGTGCATGTCGCGAAGGTGATGGCCGGCACCGCGATCGATGCCATCCGCGACAAGGATGTGATCGCGCGCTCGAAAGAAGATCTGCGCGCGCGTACGCAGGACACGCCTTACGTCTGTCCGCTGCCGCCCGAGGTGAAGCCCGCGCTCGACATGAGCGTTTCGGCGTAAAGGAGCGCTGATCGCTAGCCGCCAAATCTCTCCCCTTGCGAGAGAGGGGGCCCGGAAGCGCTTTCTTCGATCAAGGTTTGGCGCTCACTTTGAAGTGCGTCTCCCCTTCCGATCCGCCGGTCCTTCTCCCGCGCGAAGAGCGCGGGAGAAGGGGGCGCGCGCTGCTCGAGCGAAGCCCCTTATTCCTCTCCCGGCCCCACGCGCCTTGTCGTTTTGACGCGGGAGCGCCGTGCCTTGGATGCGAGCCGTCGCTCCTTCGAAGCGCGCGGCGGCTTCGTCGGGCGGCGCGGTCGAGGCGGGATTGCGGCCCTTTGGATGAGCTCGACGAGGCGCGCCAAGGCGGCTTCGCGATTGCGTTTCAGGCTGCGGTGAGCTTGCGCCTGGATGACGATGACGCCCTCCTGCGTGAGCCGGCTTCCCGCGAGCTTCATGAGACGCAGCGCGACATCGGTCGGCAGCGAGGGCGAGCGCTTTGCGTCGAAGCGCAGCTGGACCGCGGTCGAGGAGGTGTTGACGTGCTGGCCTCCGGGCCCGGAGGCGCGCACGAAGCTCTCCGAGATCTCGCTCTCGTCGATCGCGAGAGAAGAGGTGACGGCGATCATCGCGCCATTCCCTCGGGAAGTCGGCTCTCGACGCTGCCGACCGGGACATGGAGCGCCTGCCAGCGGCCAGGCGACATTCCGAACGCGCGTCCGAAATGCCGCGTCATATGGCTCTGATCGGCGAAGCCGCAAGCCTGCGCGGCTTCGGCAAGCGAATCGCCGGCGCGGATCATGGATTTCGCGCGATCGAGGCGGCGCATCGTCAAATAGCGATACGGGCTCGTTCCGAGCCGTGCCCGGAAATGGCGCGCAAGCGCGTAGCGTGTGAGGCCGGTGACGCCCTCGAGCTCTTCCGAGGCGACGGTGCGCGCAAAATGCGCGTCGAGGAATTGGCGTGCCTTCTCAACCGCGAATGCACAGGTCGCATTGGAGCCAAGGGCTCTTCGTGCCGAGCCATCGAGCGCCAGCAAGGCTTGCGCGATGCCGAGCACCGCTTGGTCCCGCTCGACGGGCTCCAAGCAGTGGTCGAGGTCATCGAGCGCGGGACGCAAGGCGTCGAGCAGGTTCGAAGAGGTGGAGACGGGGCGGCGCAGGAAAGGAAGGCTGTTCGCCGCTTCGCCGAGCGCATCCCTGACGAGGCGGGGCTCGATGTAGAGCATCTTGTAGCGAAAGCCGGAAGCTGCTCCGGCACGGCCGTTGTGCGTCTCATCGGGATGAATCACCACGACATTGTTCGCGAGGCTGTCGAATCGCGCGCCACGAAAATCGAAGGATTGCACGCCGCTCAAGGTGTAGCCGACCGCATAGGTGTCGTGCCGATGCAGATCATAGGCGTGGCCCGCGAAAGAGGCCTCGATCCGGGCAAGACCCGCTTGGGGCGGAGCATGCCGGATCCAATCGGTGCGCGAGGGCCCGCACGATCGTTCAAGACGAGATTTGCCTTGCGGGCTCACAATCGTGCTCATGCGCTTCGATACCAAGATCGCCATCGCGGTGCGGGATGATCTCGCAAGCTGGCAGAAACTCAACGTCGCCTGTTTCCTGTCCGGCGGGCTCGTCGGATCCTATCCGCAACTCGCCGGCGAACCCTATGTCGACGCATCCGGGCAAGTCTATGGCCGGCTCATCAGGCAGCCCGTCCTCGTCTTCTCGGCTTCCGCGGAAGAGCTTCAGAGGACGCTTCGGCGCGCGCTCGAACGCGGGCTGACGCCTTCGCTTTACACGAAGGAGCTCTTCGCCACCGGCCATGACGCCGCCAACCGCACCGCGGTCGCCTCGGTCTCCACGCAGGCTCTCGATCTCGTCGGTCTTGGCCTTCACGGGGAGCGCAAGGACGTCGACAAGATTACGAAAGGCTTGGCGTTGCATTCTTGATAGCGAAGGAGGGAAACACCGTGCAATCGATCGGCCATATTGATCAGGAGTTCGAGTCGATCACGGAGTATTTCTCACCCCGTGTCGTCGCAATAGCCAACGGCCAATATGTCAAGCTCGCCAAGATCAAGGGCGAATTCGTCTGGCATGCCCATGCGGAGGAGGACGAGTTCTTCCTCGTCCATCGCGGCACCTTCATTTTGCGTTATCGCGACGGCAAGGAAGCCAAGCTAAAGCAGGGTGATTTCCATATTGTGCCACGCGGGGTGGAGCATTTCCCATACGCACCCGAAGAGGCATGGATCATATTCATCGAACCGACCAGCACCACGCATGCGGGGGATACCGAAAGTGAGCTCGCAAGACCGATCGAGGAACAGATCGCGCACCTGCGATAAAGTGGCGAGGCCGCGCTGCAACATGAGCGACCTGCCGGCCCTTTGTGGTTTGCCCGGCTAAGAAGCGTGAGAAAATCCCAGCACGTCATTAGATTATCAATGCCTCCAAAGATTATCGATGCCTCCAAGTTCGGCTATCATGTAAGACGTAGGCGGTGGCGAGGACGTTCGCCAATTCGCAAACGAGAATGGAGAGCACGATGCGCGACTTGAACGAGATGAGCGTCACCGACGCTGTTCTCGAGCAAATGGCCGGGACGCCTGACGCGAGGTTGCGTGAAGTCATGGCGAGCCTTGTGAGCCACCTGCATGATTTCGCCCGCGATGTGCATTTGACGCCGCAGGAATGGTTGCAAGCGATCGGCTTCCTCACAAAGGTCGGCCAGGCCTGCACGCCGGCGCGACAGGAGTTCATCCTCCTCTCGGATGTGCTGGGGTTGAGCGCGCTCGTCAATCTGATGCACGACAAGACGGCGATCGAGCAGGGGACGGAAAGCAGCCTTCTCGGCCCGTTCTACCGCCAGGACGCGCCGTCCCTGGCGCTCGGCGACACGATCGCGGCGAAAGCTCGAGGCAATGAGCTCCTCGTCTATGGCCGTGTCACCGATCGTCACGGCAAGCCATTGTCGCGCGCCTCGGTGCAAGTCTGGCAGACGGATGAGGAGGGGGTCTACGATCTGCAAAAAGACCGGGGCGAGACGATGGATATGCGCGGCAACTTCCAATGCGATGCCGCCGGACGCTTCCATTTCCGCACGGTGAAGCCGCTCGGCTATCTCATCCCCATGGACGGTCCGGTCGGCAAGCTCGTGCACGGCCAAGGCCGGCATGGGTATCGGCCGGCCCATATCCACTTCCTGGTCGGCGCGGATGGCTACCGCGAGCTCGTCACCGCCCTCTACCTCGCCGATGACGCGCATATCGATTCCGACACGGTCTTTGGCGTCTCGAATGCTCTCATCACCTCGCCGCGGGAGGACGACCCCGAGGCGCCGGTGAAAGACATTCCCTCGATCCGCTATGATTTCCGCCTCGGAATCGCGGCGGCCGAGGCGGCTGGGCGCGTCGGCGCGGACCCTTCGCAGATCGTTCCGGCGCATTGATGCGCCACTCGCCCTCCCGTCGCGCTTCGCCTTAACAAGACCTCACCGATGATGCCTCCTCTCCTCGCGACGACTGTCGTCGGCAGCTATCCGCAACCCGAATGGCTGGTCGATCGGGAGCTGCTTCGTTCGCGCCTGGTGCCGCGGCTTGCCGCGAGCGAGATCTGGCGCGTGCCCGGGGCCCATTTGGAAGAGGCTAAGAACGACGCCACCTTGCTCGCCATTCGCGACATGGAGCGTGCGGGCATCGACATCGTCACGGATGGCGAGATCCGGCGCGAAAGCTATTCCAACCATTTCGCCTTGGCGCTCGACGGGGTCGACGCCGAAAATCCCGCCGAGGTGGTGGGCCGCACGGGCGCGAAGACTTTGGTGCCGCGCGTGGTCGGCCCGATCCGTCGTTCGCGCCCGATCGAGCTTGCCGATGCGCAATTCCTCATCCGCAACACCGCTCACGCGACAAAGGTCACCTTGCCGGGACCCTTCACCATGTCCCAGCAAGCGATGAACGAGCATTATGCGGATGACGCCGAGCTCGCGCTCGCTTATGCGGCGGCGGTCAATGCCGAAGCGCGCGAGCTCAAGGCAACGGGTGTCGATGTGATCCAGCTCGACGAGCCTTGGCTGCAGGCGCGCCCGGAGGCGGCGATGCGCTTTGGCGTCGCGGCGATCAACCGGGCGCTCGAAGGCATTGAAGGTGAGACCGTGGTGCATCTCTGCTTCGGCTATGCGGAGATCGTGCGCGATAAGCCTGGCGGATATTCCTTTCTGCCCCAGCTCGCCGATTGCATCGCCGATGCGATCTCGATCGAAGCGGCACAGCCGAAGCTCGATCTCGGCGTGCTCCGCGACCTTGCCGACAAGACCATTGTGCTCGGCGTGCTCGATCTCGGCTCGGGCAAAATCGAGAGCACCGAAGAGGTCGCCTCACGCATAAGGCACGGCCTCGAATTCCTTGCGCCTGAGCGCCTCACACCGGCTCCCGATTGCGGGATGAAGTATCTGACGCGCACCCAAGCCTTCGGCAAGCTCAAGGCCCTGGCCGAAGGCGCGGCTCTCGTGCGCCATGAATTGGCCGGCTGATCTCGACGGATAAGCGGCCCGAACCCTTCAACTCACTGACAAAGGAAAATAACGATGCGACTGATGAGCTTTCGACGCGCTGACGGGACGCCGAGCTGGGGCATTGTCGAGGGCAAGGAGGTCGTCGACTGCGGCGAGCTTGTGCCAGGTCTTGCCCTCGCGCCAAGCCTTCGCGCGGCGCTCGCGAGCGGAAAGATCGGCGCGCCGGCGCTTGGCGCCCCCGCGCTTGGCGCGCCTCGCCACGCGCTCGACGCGATCACCTTCTTGCCGCCCATCCCCGACCCTGAGAAAATCATTTGCGTTGGGCTCAATTATCTCACGCACATCCGCGAAGGCGGGCGTGACGTGCCCAAACAGCCGACCATCTTCACGCGATTTGCCAACACGCAAATCGGCCATTTGCAGGCGCTGATTCGGCCGGCTGCTTCGGAGACGCTCGATTTCGAAGGCGAAATGGCGGTCGTGATCGGAAAGCGGTGCCGCCATGTGAAGCGGGCGGACGCAATGACCGCGGTGGCAGGCTATAGCTGCTACAACGATGGCTCGGTGCGGGAATGGCAGCGGCATACGAGCCAATTCACGCCTGGCAAGAATTTTCCCGCCACCGGCGGTTTCGGTCCCTGGATCGTCACACCAGACGAGGCCGGTGACATCACCAAGGCCACGCTCACGACGCGCGTGAACGGTGAAGAGACGCAGCGCGCCACCATCGACGATCTCGTCTTCGACGTGCCGGCGCTCGTGGAATATTGCTCGACCTTCACCATCCTCGAGCCTGGCGACGTCATCATCACGGGCACCACCGGCGGTGTCGGCGCCTACCGCAAACCGCCGCTCTGGCTGAAACCCGGCGATGTGGTCGAGGTTGAGGTAAGCGGCGTCGGGCTGCTGCGCAATTTCGTGGTGCAGGAAGGCGCATCCGCCATGTGAGCGCCCGGCGCCCGTGCGCCAAGGGCGGCGCTCACGCGGGAAACGAAGTCGAATTATAACGTAAGTTATCATATCGAGAACATTCGACATGATTCGGCTTTGTGCGAAAAACAAAACAACCCGGTGGTGCAAGGGTTTGCTGATACGGCCCGCTTCCGCGCGAAGGTAGATGGGCTGCTTCTTCGGTGCGGCATCAAAACGTGGCGGACGCCAGTTTTCTCCGTGGCCTCGCGCGGGTGTGTGATCGATGTCGCGGCACCTTGTCCCTTTAGGGGTACCGCGCGGTCCGAACGCCATAAATCGCCCCTGTCGCGGCGGTCATTCGCCGCCTTTCGGCCGGAGCGGGCGCAACGCCCCGCGAGCCCAGCAAACAGGGGGCACCCCGAAATATCCGTCCAGCGACAGGGTTAATTTGTTGACCGTTTGCCCTGGAATTTCCTAACTTCTGACAATAGTCGTTAGGTATTGGGCTTCGCGTTGGGCAAGCAAGGGTGGGACATCTAATGCGCCAGACAAGGCTATTTGGAGCCGGCCAACCGATAGTCGGGTCTCGGGGGGTGGAAGCCTTTCTCGAGCGCTTGCGGAGGCTCGCTGGCGTTCGTCTCGGTCCTACTGCTTCGAGATGGCGCGTCCTTGCCGCCTCGCCCGAGCCGTGGTCCGTCCTTGGCCGAACGGAATCGGCCCCGCGCTCGGCGCTTGCCTTCCGGGGGAAGCGAACGCCTCGGCACAGATCCTGCTAATTCGCCTGAATATCGTGCAGTTTGTTCAACAATGAGAATAAAGAGGCGAAGTGGTGGGCGAGTTGGGTCAAAATGAACCGGGCGCAAGCCTCGCTTGTCAGGCGGGGAAGCCCCAAGATGCCGAAGTGACGCGCGCTTCCCCGGCCCGCGCCGATGGGGCGCAGCTTCAAATCGTAGCGGGCTTGCGGCCGCAAAGGACCGCTGCGGTCTTCCTTGGACGTGGCGGATTGTTCCAGGAGGGCCTCATCTCAATCTTGAACGACACGGATTTCCGCATCGTTGCCTCGGCATGCAAGGGCGAGGAGATCGCGCTCACCCTGTCCCAAGATCAGCGTCTCTTGCTGATCGTGGATGCCGGCGATGATTTGAGCTTCGCTGCGGGAGAAATCGAGCATTTCAAAGGGAGATATCCTGCCGCTCGGGTGGCCGTTCTCACCGACGCCGATCAGATCCGCAATTTGCTGACGCTGTTTCGCGCTGGTGCCCATGCCTGCTTTGCAAGAGGGGTGACGCGTGACGTCCTTCTCAAATCGCTCGAATTGGTGGTGCTTGGAGAAACCTTCCTGCTGCCCGGCGTTTTGCCTTTGGTCCGCGACCCAAGAGAGAGCGCGGCCGCGGCAGCACCGGCGCCAAATAAAGGGGCGACATTGTCGGCGCAGGAGAAATGCGTGTTGCGCTGTCTCGCGGAAGGACATTCGAACAAGGTCATCGCGAACAAGATCGATATCGCGGTCGCGACCGTGAAGGTCCATGTGAACTCGATCTTCCGCAAGATCGGCACGAGCAATCGCACTCAGGCCGCCATTTGGGCGAGGAACAATATTCCGCAAGAGGAACTGGCGGAAGATCGCGCGGCTCTGCTCGCGCCCGCTTCGGACGCCGCGGCGATCCCGGCGCCTGCCGTGGAGGCAGCGGCGGTGGTGGCGGCAGTGGAGGCGGCGATCCCGCCGCCTGAGGCCGCGCCCAGACGCCCTTGCGAGATGCTCGCGCAGTCGGCTCTCAAGGAGAAGCTGGCCCGCGCCGTGCCGATGGAGAGGAGCGCCTGCGGCTTGAAGCAGGAACCTCCCAGCAAGGCGGGCGTGAGACGCCATTCATTTGACGAGGAGCTTGACCGGCGTGCCCAAAGGCGCCTTGCCGAGCAAGAGGAACGTCACGCCGAATTCGTGGCGAAGACCAACCATCTGCGTGAGCTGCGAAAGGCGAGGGAGGCTGCGGAGCGCCAGACCATGGGATGCGCTTCGGCGGAGCTCTCAGCCGAGCCGGAACAGATGCCAGCCCTCATCCCGCTTAAAACGTCCTCGGCGAGCGCTGACGAGCGAGGTTCACAACGTCCGGGGATTCGCCTGGCATAAGGCGACAACGCTGCGCAGCGTGTTCTGTTTGTCCGTCCCCGTGTAATATTCGTTGCGGACGAGGCGGCGCAGCTCCTCATTGGTGATGGCCGTATGCGTGCAGGCCGGGCGGGCCATTTCCATGAGCCGGGACTCGCGCTGCCCGGCCTTCGCCGTGATGATCAGCATGGCTCCGCCCGAAAGCGAGAGGGTGACGGCGACGAGCGAGGTCATCACCAGCGAGCGCCGATGGGCCCTCGCGACGACCGGTGGGCGCCTCTGCGCGAATTTCACTCCTCTCGACCATCGGCCAAGTCTTGACCATGGGCCAAGCCGCGTCTCTCGACGAGGCCCTGCTTTCGCGCGCGGTCGAGCCATCGCTTGCGGGAGGGGCGAGCAGGTCGAGGCCAAGGCATCCCTCACGCTCGGGAATAAGACGTTATCATCCGGGATTTCGCCGAAGCGGGCGAGGATCTCCACGCCTTCCCCAATCGGAACGGGGGGCTCACCGGTCTTTGCCAAGGCGACGGCGCCGCGCCCATCGCCCTCGAAATGGGCAGCGAGCGAGATGGCGTGCTCCTTGTTGAGCGCCCGGATCGCGGCTTCGGCCCGAGCTTCACCTTTGTCGGTGCGCGAGAACGCGAGCGCGAAGAAATAGATCATTGGGGCTATTTCCTCCTGCCGTTCAGCCCTGGCGCGGTGAAGGATGCCCACGATGAAGCTTGGTGGTCGCCCGCAAGCGCTTCCACGCTATCAGCTTCTTCGCCGCCCCTCCGCGCTGGCGTTTCGATAAGCTCGTAAGGCCAGGTAGCGTGGGCCGGACTTTAGCGCCTGCCGCCTCAAGAGTCACGACCCTTGTCCGAAGCATCCACCGGCAGGCTGAAAGGAATCCGGTCTCCGATCGCAATGATGCGCCCCACGGAGGGGAGATTTTCCCGAAAACGCCAGAAAAACTGCTGAATTTCAAAGAAGATCCGCCTTTTTTTGACCGCGACGAGATTTCCCGGAGGATCTTTTGGACGTGCTCCCCCTCTTCACAAAGGGGTGAGACTTCGTCTTCTCATCGTCATCGAGGCCCCCCGGGCGACGGACGCTACGGAGTGAGATGAGGCGAGTCGATTGCACCAAGCGCCTGGTGTTCGCCGATCTTGTTTCGATGAGGCGAGTGCCTTCGCGATCACCCGCGAGCGGCGCTTGGCGCGGATCGACGATGCGGTGCGAGCAAACGGGCATTCGTTCAGCTCGCGGCGGAAAAGAAGGCGATGAGCCGTCGATTTTTTTGTGCACCCGACTCGCGAGGGCCGCTGAATATCCCTTCGGGACGGATCAAAATCTCGGACTCCCCTCCAGGAAAATTGCAAGCATCGTTTTGCATTCATCCTTGAATATAAAATTTTCGATTCGCGAATCGAAACAATGAAACAAAAAGCTCTCTCACTCCATGCCGTAAAACAATCACGAAATGCCGAAGCGAGTTCATCTATGCTTAAAAAAAGCTAGGCATCGCGCGGATCGTCGCGTATGAATTCGAGAAACAAGAACCGCTGGGGGTTATGTGCGGCCGACGTGGCTCTTCGGGAGGAGGAACCAGCAATGCCAGCGAAATATCCGACGAAATTCGATCATCCCAAGCTTAAGGAAGCGTTCGATCTGCTTCGGCAAGGGCGCATGGACCGGCGCGAATTCGTGCGCGTCGCAGTACTGCTCGGGACTTCGGCCGCGGCGGCCTATGCGGTAGCCGGTCTTCCGTCCCCAGCCTATGCGCAAAGCACGCTGCCCTTCCCGGCTGACGATTCGAAGGCCAAGTCCGGCGGCATTTTGAAGATCGCCATGGAGGTCCAGAAGATGGACGATCCGGCGACTTATTCCTGGGTGCAGATGTCCAATCAGACGCGCCACACGCTCGAATATCTGTCGATGACGGGTCCCGACAACATCACCCGTCCGATGCTCGCCGAGAGCTGGAAGCCAACCGAGGACCTCAAGACCTGGACGTTCAATCTGCGCAAGGGCGTGCTGTGGCACAATGGCGAGGAGTTTACGGCCGATCATGTCGCCTGGAACATCACCCGGTGGCTGGATCCGAAGACGGCCTCCTCCAATATCGGCCTTTCCTTCGCGAGCGCCATGGTCGAGGACAGCGACGAGAAGGACGCCAAAGGCAAGCCGCTCAAGAGGATGATCAAGGGCGCGCTTGAAGTCGTCGACAAGTACACGCTGCGCCTGAACCTGAACAAATCCGTGCTTTCGGTGCCGGAAGATCTCTACAATTATCCGACGGCGATCGTGCATCCCTCCTTCAAGGCGCCGCTCTCCGACAATATGATCGGCACCGGCCCCTTCGCCCTTGCCGAGCTCAAGGTCGGCGACAGATGCATCCTCAAGCGCGTGAAGAAGACCGCCGACGGCAAGGACTTCAAATACTGGGGAGGGAACGTCTATCTCGACGAGATCCACTATTACAATTTCGAAGCCGACAATCAGCTGAGCGCTTTCGCCTCTGGCGATGTCGACACGCTCTATGCCTTCGGGGTCGAGCAGGTCGACATGGCGAACTCGTTGCCCGGCACCATCCATGTGGCCCGGACGGCCCAGACGATCTGCTGCCGCATGAAGGTCACGCAGAAGCCGTTCACGGATAAGCGTGTCCGGCAGGCGATCGTCAAGGCCGCGGACAACGCTGCCGTGAAGACGCTCATCTACACGCAGGGCGGTGATGTCGGCGAGAACCACCATGTCGCGCCCATACATCCCGACTACGCTCCCCTTCCGCCGCTGAAGCGCGACGTCGCGGCGTCGAAGCAACTTCTCCAGGAAGCCGGATTCGGAAATGGCCTGGAGGTGAGCATCGACGTGGGCAATACCGATGGCCCCTGGCACCAGACGGCTTGCGAGGCCATGCGCGACCAGATGAAGGAGGCTGGCATCAATCTAAAGATCAACGTGATGCCGGCCGCCAAATACTGGGAGATTTGGGACAAGACGCCCTTTGGATGCACGGCGTGGACGCATCGTCCGCTCGGCACGATGGTGATGTCGCTCGGCTATCGAACGGGTGCTCCCTGGAATGAGAGCAGCTATTCGAATCCGGAGTTCGACAAGGCGCTCGACGCCGCCGAAGGGGTTCTCGATCCCAATGAACGCAAGGGAAAGCTCGCGGTGGCGGAAAAGATCCTCCAGGACGACGCGGTGATGATCTTGCCGCTCTTCCGTCCGGTCTACACGATCGTCACCAAGAACGTGAACGGCTATGAGGGCCACCCGACCCAGTACCACCAGTTCAACAAGGTCTGGAAGGCTTGATGCCCGGCGCCGGCTCCGGGAGCTGAGCTTCCTTGAGCCGACGCTTCGAACCCGAATGCGTCCCTGTGCAATGACTCAGGTGAGACCGCTGATGGGTGCCGGGACTGCTCGCGAGGGGAACAGCGGCCCCGCGCCGGTCGCGAGGAAAGGCGCGAACGCTCTCGCCCATGCCGGAGAGGGTGGCTTTCTGCAATCGAGAAAAGCCATTCCCGTTGAGGGGAGGGGCGCCTCGCTGCGCCCGAGTGAATGTGGAGCGAGCCCATGCTCAAGCTGATCGCTAGCCGCCTCTTGCAGATGCTGCTGATCATGGGGGTGGTCTCGGCCCTGTTGTTCTTCATCTTCGACAGCGACAAGTTCAAGAAGCAGATCGCCGTCGCCGAGCTCGGCGGCTTTGCGGTCTCGGCCCTTTCCGATCAGGACTATCAGGGCTGGCTCGAGCGAAAGGGCCTCAACGTGCCCTTCTACGAACGCTACGCCAAATGGGTCGGCGGAATCCTGACGGGCGATCTCGGCAAATCCTACCAGACGAATGAGCCGGTCGCGACGCTTGTCCTGGAGCGCCTCAAGAAGACCGGCATCCTCGGATTCTGGGTCTTCGCCCTCATGATTCCTCTGTCGCTGAGCTGCGGCATCATCGCCGGCATGAAGGAGGGGTCGGCTCAGGATCGAATAACATCGTTCATCTCGATCGTGACGACATCGCTTCCCGAGATCGCCACGGCCGTGATCTTGATGTCAGTCTTCGCGTTATGGCTCAAATGGTTTCCGGCGAATTCCGCCATGGTCGGCGGCTGGAACTGGTTGGCGCTTGTCCTGCCCGTCATGACCCTCGTGCTTTACGATTTCGGCTATGTGGCGCGCATGACGCGCGCCTCGATGGCCGAGGTCATGACCTCGCAATACATCCGCACCGCGATCCTCAAGGGCCTGCCCTATCGGCGCGTAATCTTGCGTCACGCCTTGCGCAACGCGCTCATTGCGCCCTTCACCATCATCGTGCTGCAGATGAACTGGCTGCTCTCCGGCGTCGTCGTGGTCGAGTTCTTCTTTCAATACGCGGGCTTCGGCAAGATGCTGCTCGATGCGGCGCTGTTCGGCGACATCTATGTGATCCAGGCAGCCACCCTCGTCGCGGTGTTCGTCGCCGTGCTTTCCCAGATCATCTCGGATGTGGGCTACTCCTTCCTCAATCCACGCATTCGCTTCAGTTGAGGGAGAGAGAACCGTGGCCGCCATCACCTCGATCCCCGTCTCGCCGACTTCCCCGTCGCTCCTGAAGACATTGCAGCAGCCGCGCGCGGTGATCGTGCTCGTCTTGCTGATGTGGGTGCCCTTGACGTTGAATGTGATGCTCGCCGGCTCGATCAACGAGGCGGTGCGGCCTTACCTGCTTCTGCCGGCGATCCCGGCAGCCTTGATGCTTTACGGCATCGCCGTTCTGTCCTGGCGGGAATCGCCGATCGCCATCATCGGGCTGACACTGATCTTCTTCTGGCTCATCGTCGCGGTCGCGGTGCCGTTCCTGCCGCTCGTCGACCCCGACAAGCCGATCGCGCCTTTCGCGCCCATCGGCGCCGTGAAGAACAACCACTATTTCATCCTCGGCGCCGACTTCAAGGGAAGGGACATGCTGGCGCGCGTGCTCTGGGGATGCCAGCGCGTGCTCGTCTGGGGCGTCACCGCGACGCTCGTCGCCTATGTCGTCGGCTGCATGTTCGGGCTCGTGGCGGGCTATCTCGGCGGCTGGTGGGATCAGGTCATATCCTTCATCGCCAATGTGCTCCTCTCCTTCCCGGTGATGGTCCTCTTCATCCTGATCATGAATTACTTGGGCGCGAGCGGCTTCAACATCGTCATCGCCGTCACCTTCGCCTCCGCGCCGGCGATCATGCGCATCGTGCGCGGCCTCACCTTCGACACGAAGAACCGGGACTATATCTTCGCGGCCCAGACGCGCGGCGAGCACCCGTTGCGCATCATGATTTACGAGCTTTTGCCGAATGCGCGAGGCCCGATCATCGTCGACGCCTGCTTGCGGCTCGGCTACACCACGGTCGCCATCACGACGCTGACGTTCCTCGGCCTTGGGCTCCAGCCTCCCGATCCCGATTGGGGGTTGATGATCAAGGAGGCGGCGAATGTCGCGAAGTCCCCGCAGTTCGCCTACATGCTGCTCATTCCGGCGCTCGCTGTGTCGAGCCTCATTCTCGGCTTCAATCTGATTGCCGACGGTTTGCGTGAAATGAGCCTGCGCGATTGATGGAGCGGGGAAGGGAAGAGCGATGGCCGTGAGCGAAGACACCCCCGTCCTCGAATGCCGCAACCTCTCGATCTCCTATTACACGCGCGCCGGAGAGATCCCCGCCGTCGTCGATTTCAACCTCAAGCTCATGCCTGGCGAGGCGCATGGCATCGTGGGCGAATCGGGTTGCGGCAAATCCACCGTCGCCCTCGCCATCATGAATTTCATGGGGAAGAATGGCGGCATCGTCGGCGGCGAGATCCTCTTCGAGGGGCGCGACATGCGCACCATGTCGCCGGAAGAGTTGCGCCGCATCCGCGGCTCGAAAATCGCCATGGTCTATCAGGAGCCGATGGCGTCCTTGAATCCTTCGATGAAGCTCGGCGAGCAGCTCGCCGAGGTGCCGATCTATCACGAAGGCGTCGCGCGCGAGGAAGCGATCGAGCGCTCGCGAAAGATGCTCGCCGCGGTGCGCTTGCCCGACCCGCAGCGGATCATGAATTCCTACCCTCACCAGATCTCAGGCGGTCAGCAGCAGCGCGTGGTGATCGCCATGGCGCTGTTGTCGAACCCGAAGCTTCTCTTGCTCGACGAGCCGACGACCGCGCTCGACGTGACGGTCGAGGCCGGCATCGTCGAGCTCATCAAGGAGATCTCGGCGAAATTCGGCACGTCGCTGATCTACATCTCGCATAACCTCGGGCTGATCCTCGAGACCTGCAGCCGGCTCACCGTGATGTATTCGGGCGAGGCCGTGGAGAGCGGTGACATCCAAACCGTATTCACCAGGATGCGTCACCCCTACACGCGTGGCCTGTTCAGCTCGATCCCGGTGCCGGGCGCCGACAAGAACATGCGGCCGCTTCGCGCGATCAGGGGCCAGCTACCGCTGCCCTACGCGCGGCCGATCGGCTGCTACTTCGGGCCTCGCTGCGATCACTTCGTCGCGGGCCGCTGCGACCAAGGAATTTTGCCGATGCCGCCCGTCGAGGCTGGCTCGTCCCATCTCGTGCGCTGCGTGCGCTTCAACGAGATCGATTGGAGCTCCGCCACGGCCAAGGCCGAGCAACACGATCCGGTCACGACCGGCGATGTCGTGCTCAATGTCTCGGATATGTCGAAGCACTACGCGATTGAAAGCGGGGGCGCCGTATTCCTCGGCGCCAGGAAGACCGTCAAGGCCAATGAAAATATCACCTTCCGCGCGCGGGAAGCAGAGACCATCGCCATCGTCGGTGAATCGGGTTGCGGCAAATCCACCTTCGCCAAGGTGCTCATGGGGCTCGAAGGCGCGACGAACGGCAAGGTTCAGCTCGGCGAAGTCGATCTCGCCAATCTGCCGGTGCAAAAACGCAGCGAAAGGGTGATTTCCCGCCTGCAGATGATCTTCCAGAACCCGTTCGACACGCTCAATCCGAGCCATTCGATCGGTTCGCAGATATCGCGGGTGATCCGGAAGTTCGGCGTCGAGCGCGACCCCGCCAAGGTCGAGGAGCGCGTCAACCAGCTCCTCGACATCGTCAAGCTGCCGCGCGACTTCGCCAAGCGCCGCCCCCGCCAGCTTTCGGGCGGGCAGAAGCAGCGTGTCGGCATCGCGCGTGCCTTTGCCGGCGATCCGAAGATCGTGATTGCCGACGAGCCCGTGTCGGCGCTCGACGTTTCGGTGCAGGCG
>DASZIL010000021.1:0-1678 GCA_035949255.1 Beijerinckiaceae bacterium
TCGACCAGCCCGCGGGCGAGCAGGGCGCGGATCGCGAAATAATCGGCCTCCACGCCCGTCTCGTCGGTCGGCGGACCGCCGAGCGCGAACACTTCGAGGCACGCGAGCCCGGTCCGCGGGTCTGCCAGGTCTTCGCCTTCCTCCTGCGCAATCGCCGCGATGGCGCGCAGCATGATCGTCGTCGAAACCGGCAGCTCGACCGCCAGTGCGGCGAGGCCGAACGCGCCGCCGATCGCCCCCGAGGTGCAGGCGAGCCCGGAATGAAGCTTGCGGCCGCCGGTGAAGCGGCGGTTCCGCAGACTGTACAAGGCGACATCGAGCGCTCGCTCCAGGGCGTGCTTCGCCACCTTGGCGACCGCCGTCGAGTCGGCCGCCGGCAATGCCCGTTGCACAAAGCCGACCGGCTTCCCGGCGAGCGCCGCAAGCCGCCCGGCGAGGCTCGGGCTTTCGAGCCGCCGCACAGCTGCCGCAAGGGCTCCTTGATCATCGATGGAGAGATCCATGGGTAGTAGCTGAGCGCAGGGTCAGCGGCGCGCAAGTGTCTCGGTGAACGCGGAGCACGCTTGACATCCGCTTCATGCCGCTATATTTAACTTCATGGTTACTTAACCGAATGGTTCACCTGCTCGATGTCGTCCGATCGCCTCAGCACCACCTTTTCGGCCCTCGCCGATCCCACGCGGCGCGCCATCCTGGCGCGCCTCATTTCGGGCGAGGCTTCGGTCACCGAGCTCGCCGAGCCTTTCGAGATGAGCCTTCCCGCGGTCTCCAAGCATCTCAAGGTGCTCGAGCACGCGGGTCTTATTACGCGCGGCCGCGAGGCGCAGTGGCGCCCCTGCCGGCTCGAAGCCGGTCCGCTCAAGGATGCCGCCGACTGGCTCGAGCACTACCGGCGCTTCTGGGAACGGAGCTTCGATCGCTTGGAGGATTACCTGCGCGAACTGCAAGGAAAGGAGAAGAAAGATGGACACGACGACGAGCATTGACGCGGAAGAGCGTGAGCGAGAACTCGTCATCACACGCATCTTCGATGCGCCGCGCCATCTTGTGTTCCAAGCGTGGACGGAGCCCGATCGCGCAGCGCGCTGGTGGGGACCACAGGGCTTCGTGACGACTTATTGCGATATGGATGTCCGGCCGGGCGGCACCTTTCGCGTCTGCATGCGCTCGCCCGAGGGCGCCGATCATTGGAAGCAAGGCGTCTACCGCGAGATCGTTGAGCCGGAGCGCCTCGTCTTTACCTTCGCCTGGGAGGATGGCGAGGGCAAACCCAGTCACCAGACCTTGGTAACGGTGACTTTCGCCGAACACGGGGACAAGACGGAGCTCACTCTACGTCAGGCGGTCTTCGAGACTGTCGAGGCCCGCAATAGCCACCACCGCGGCTGGACCAGTACCCTGCAGCGTTTTGCCGAGTACTTGGCGGAAAACCGGTGAACCGAGGAGAATCGATCATGAACCATCGAATCGTAAGTCGGGACGAGTGGCTGGCCGCTCGCAAGGCGCATCTGGCGAAGGAAAAGGAACTCACCCGCCTGCGTGACCAATTGAGCGCGGAGCGGCGCGAACTGCCGTGGGTCAAGGTCGAAAAGCAGTATATTTTTGACAGCCCGAAGGGTAAGGAAACGCTGGCCGACCTCTTCGACCGTCGCAGTCAGCTGATCATCAAGCATTTTAT
>DASZIL010000022.1:0-10491 GCA_035949255.1 Beijerinckiaceae bacterium
CGATGATTTCGCCGAAAGCCGCATTTACCACATCGCGCTCGACCGCGGCCGAAAGCTTTGGCGCCTGCCCTGGGGTCAGGAGGTGCCGCTCAAGCCATTTTTCGGCGTGATGGGAACGGCGCCCCCTGCCGCCTGGGGGGCCGTCTCGACGCTGCCGCCGCGCCGCAACGGCGGCAATCTCGACAATAAAGAGCTCGTCGCCGGCACCACGCTTTATCTGCCGATCTTCGTCGATGGAGCCTTGTTCTCGGTGGGTGACGGGCATGGCGTGCAAGGCGACGGAGAAGTGTGCGTCACGGCCGTCGAAACCGGGCTCACGGGCAGCTTTCGCCTGAGCGTCCGCGACGACATGAAGCTCGAATGGCCGCTCGCTGAAACCTCGACGCATATGATCACCATGGCGTTCGATCCGGATCTTGACGACTGTGTGGTCATCGCGCTGCGTCAGATGCTCGATCTTTTGTGCGCGCGCGCCGGCCTTGATCGCTACCAGGCCTATGCGCTCGCAAGCCTTGCCGCGGATCTTCGCGTCACGCAGGTCGTGAACGGCAACAAGGGCGTGCATGTGATGCTCGAAAAGCGCTACTTTGAACGCCGCTGACGGGCTCTCTCGTGCCTCAATTCTCCGCCCACCAGGACGCGGCCCTCAAGGCCGTCTCCGCCTGGCTCAAAGCGAAGCGCAAGGAAGGGCAAGACGCACCGCCGGTCTTCCGTCTTTTCGGCTACGCCGGCACGGGCAAGACGACTTTGGCGCGACACCTCGCCGAGAGCGTTTCCGGCAAGGTTCTGTTCGCCGCCTTCACCGGCAAGGCCGCGCTCGTGATGCGAAGCAAGGGTTGCCATGGCGCCTCCACCATTCACAGCCTGATCTACAGGGCGCGCGAAAGCGGCGAGGAACGGCCGAATTTCGAGCTATGGGACGATTCGCCCGCCGCTCAAGCCAAGCTGATCGTCATCGACGAATGCTCGATGGTGGATGCCGAGCTCGGGCGTGACCTCTTGTCCTTCCGTGCGCCGCTCCTCGTGCTCGGCGATCCGGCGCAGCTTCCTCCGATCCAGGGCGGTGGCTTCTTCACCGACGCCGAGCCGGACGCGATGCTCACCGAGGTCCATCGCCAAGCGCAGGACGACCCGATCGTGCGCCTGTCGATGGAAGTGCGCGAAGGGCGGCGGATCGCCCTCGGCGAGTATGGTTTGTCGCAAGTGGTGAAGCGCTCCGAGCTCGATCCCGCGCGCGTGCACGGCGCCGATCAAGTGCTCGTCGGCCGCAATGCGACGCGGCGCGCCTATAACTCGCGCATGCGCGAGCGGCGGGGTTTTGCGGATATCCTGCCGCTTGCCGGCGACAAGCTCGTCTGCCTGCGCAACAACCGCAAGAGGGGCTTGTTCAACGGCGGGCTCTGGGCGGTCAAGGAACGGCGCCAACGGAAGTCAGGGACGCTCGCCCTGCGCATTGCCCCCGAAGAGGATATGGGTGCGCGCGCCGTCAAAGTGTCGGCGAGGCCCGAATGCTTCACGGGCAATATCGAGGCTTTCACCTGGGAACAGCGCAAGGCTTATGACGAGTTCGACTACGGCTATGTGCTTACGGTGCACAAGTCGCAAGGCTCCCAATGGGATGATGTCGTGCTCTTCGATGAGAGCTTCGCCTTTCCCGAGAGCCGCGAGCGGTGGCTCTATACCGGCATCACCCGCGCGGCGAAACGTGTGACGATCGTGGTGTAAGCGCCCTCGCTGGCCGATTGAAGCGCGGCGACGAGGCGCTCTCCTGGGCTCGATGCCACCCGAGGCGCGCCCGGAACCATCATTCCTCGCGCGCGTTGAACCCAATCAATGACATCAAGGAGAACCTCATGCGAATCCCGCTCTCGATAATGGCCATGACCGCCGCAATCGCTTTCGCCGCGCCCGCCTCGGCGACCGAGCGAGGCGCCGTGGGTGGCGCGGTGGCGGGAGGGGCGGTAGGCGCCGCTGTCGGCGGCCCCGTGGGTGCGGTCGTCGGCGCGGGGACGGGCGCCGTCGTTGGGGGAAGCATCACCAATCACCGGCGCTATCATCGCTATCGCTACGGCTATTATCACCATCACCACTACTACCGGGGCTGACCCTCTGGGAACGCAGCCGCGGTTCGGATCCCTGATCATGGGCTTCGGGCCGCGGCCTCAGCGCAAAAAAGCCGCCGGTTCTCGGCGCCGCTGGAAACTTCGATCGGATGACACTCATCCTCGCCAAATCGGAGTGAGGAATGATGTCGCTGGCTCAGCTTGATCCGCTTCGTTCGCCGTGATCAGCTACACGAATAATTGGATGTATGTGGCATTTGCGGCGCTGCGCTCCTGGCTCGGCGCCTACGCGTCGATGACTTTCCTGCATCGCGCGCCGAGCCACCCTCCGCCGCCCTTGGGGCCCATGGCTGATTGGGGCAAAGACGCCGAGCTTGCCGGGCTTGCTTCGACGCGAACATCGCATTGGGCTTCGTTCCACGCGCGAAGGCTTGTCGGCTTTTAATTAATGTCCGCCCTATTGAGATGAGTTTTTCGATGCATGGCATTGATTTTAGGACATTCGGGATGGCGATGAGAGATCGACGAGCTATATTAAGAGGATCGAAATCAAACCCAATCTTGCTGCCTTGCGTCGCCGGATTAATCGCGCAGGTGATCCCTAAACTGAATATTAAACCTTGAATCCAAGGTTGCGAATTCTCAGTATTTAAGAGGATCCTGTCCCACTGAGACGGCTACGCGTTCCTGAAAAGCAAAAGAGCGGAACTGAAGCTGTTATGAGCAGAGCATTCGTCAAAGAACAAGAAGACGCGGAGACCTTCGACACCCTGCCCGACAGGGCGCTGTCGCCGCATCCGAATTTCGTCACGGCCGAGGGGCTGGCCGCGATCGAAGCGGAGCTTTCCCGCGCGCAGCACGAATTTGACGCCGCGCAAGCCGCCGGCGATCGCGCGCTCGCGGCGAAGGCCGCGCGGGATGTGCGCTATTTCACGGCGCGACGCGCGAACGCGCAGGTCATCGCGCCTCCGAAGAAGTCGGATCGCGTGCAGTTCGGATCGACGGTGACGATCGACCGGGCGGATGGACGCCGCCAGACTTTCCGGATCGTGGGTGAGGATGAGGCCGATCCCGCGCATGGCACGCTTTCTCACGCCTCCCCTTTGGCGCGGGCGCTCGCCGGAAAGAGCGTCGGCGACACGGTGCAAGCCGGGAATATGGAAGCGGAAATCACTACGATCGAATGATCCGAGGGGCTTAAAGGCGGACCGCGGCCCCTCGTCGGCGAACGAAGCCTCGCTTCTCAATTATCCAGGAAGCTTCTCAGCTTGCGGCTGCGGCTTGGGTGCTTGAGCTTGCGCAACGCCTTGGCCTCGATCTGGCGGATGCGCTCGCGCGTCACCGAGAATTGCTGGCCGACTTCCTCCAAGGTGTGGTCGGTGTTCATGCCGATGCCGAAGCGCATGCGCAGCACACGCTCCTCGCGCGGGGTGAGCGAAGCCAAGACCCGCGTCGTCGTCTCGCGTAAATTCGACTGGATCGCGGCCTCGACCGGCAGGACCGCGTTCTTGTCCTCGATGAAATCGCCCAGATGGGAATCTTCCTCATCTCCGATCGGGGTCTCGAGCGAGATCGGCTCCTTGGCGATCTTGAGCACCTTGCGCACTTTCTCGAGCGGCATGCCGAGCTTTTCGGCAAGCTCCTCCGGCGTCGGCTCGCGCCCGATCTCATGCAGCAACTGGCGCGAGGTGCGCACGATCTTGTTGATCGTCTCGATCATATGCACCTGGATGCGGATGGTGCGCGCCTGATCGGCGATTGAACGCGTGATCGCCTGCCTGATCCACCAGGTCGCATAGGTCGAGAATTTATAGCCGCGCCGATACTCGAACTTGTCGACGGCCTTCATCAAGCCGATGTTGCCTTCCTGGATCAGATCTAGGAATTGCAAGCCGCGATTGGTGTATTTCTTGGCGATCGAGATGACGAGCCGCAAATTCGCCTCGACCATCTCCTTCTTCGCCTGGCGGGCCTCACGCTCGCCCTTTTGGACCATGGCGACGATCTTTCGGAACTCGGATATCTCGAGCCCCGTCTCGGTCGCGAGATCGTGGATATGCGAGCGTATCTCCTTGACCCTCTCCCGGTCGCTCTTGATCAGTTGCTTCCAGCCCTTGGCGCCGAGCTTCGAGACGCGCAAAATCCATTTCGGATCGAGCTCCGCCCCCTGATAGTGCTTGAGGAAGTCCAAGCGCTGCACGCCAAAGCTCTCCGCAAGGCGCATCAGCCGGCCCTCGAACCCCACGAGCCTCTTGTTGATGTCGTAGAGCTGCTCGACCAGCATCTCGATGCGGTTGTTGTGCAGCGACAACGATTTCACATCGGCGATCACCGTCTGCTTGAGCTTCTTGTATTTGCGCTCCTGAGCCGGCGTGAGCGTCGTGTTTTCGAGGCGTCCGGCGACGAGCTGATCCTGCAAACGGCGCAGCTTCTTGTAGTCATCCGCGATGCGGTCGAAAATTTCGAGCACGCGCGGCTTGAGCTCAGCCTCCATGGCGGAAAGCGAGATATTCGATTCGAGATCGTCATCGAAATCCGCCTCGGTCGGCATGGTCCCGTCGGCCGCTTCGGCGCCCTCTTCCCCCGCCATGTCGCGCTCGCCGGGCGGCGCTTGGAAGGGAGCGGCACCCGGGCGCCCCTGGAAGGGCGCGGCACCGGGGCGCCCTTGGAACGGCGTGGCGCCTGATTGCGGCACGCCCGGCGGCGTAAAGGGACGCGCGCCGGTGAAGGGCGCACCCGCCGAAACTCCAAGCGCGGCGGGGTCGATCTCGACTTTCGGCGCCGCCTTGGCGTCGGGCCCCGCGTAGGTCGCTTCGAGATCGATGATGTCGCGCAGCAGCGCCTTGGCGTCATTGAGCTCGTCGCGCCAGATGATGATCGCCTGGAAAGTGAGCGGGCTCTCGCAAAGCCCGGCGATCATCGCCTCGCGTCCTGCCTCGATGCGCTTGGCGATCGCGATTTCGCCCTCGCGCGACAAGAGCTCCACCGCTCCCATCTCGCGCAAATACATCCGCACCGGGTCATCGGTGCGGTCGATGGGCTCAGAAGGCTTGTCGATCTTGGCCGGGACGCTGCGGGACGCCTCGATGAGGTCGCCCCCCTCGTCCTCGTCATCGGGCTCGGCGGTTTCCTCGCGCGCCTCCGGGTCCGTGTCATCGCTTTCGACGACGTTGATTCCCATATCGGAGAGCATGGCGAGGATGTCCTCGATCTGCTCGGAGGACACTTCCTGGGAGGGAAGAACGGAGTTGAGCTCCTGATGGGTGACGAAACCTCTCTTTTTCGAGAGCTTGATCATCCGCTTGACGGCGGCGTCCGACAGGTCGAGGAGCGGGCCGTCGGCCGTTTCGGCCGGCTTGTCCTTCACGTCTTCGATCGCCGCGGCGGTCTTCGTCACCATCAGTTGGGCTCCAGAATGTCGTTTCGGCACGGCGCTCGCGCCGGCTGGCTTGGACGAGCTCGCTCCGCGCTTGCCGCCGGATTTGAGCTTGGTGGACGGGCTCGGACTCATGACACCCAACACGAAAACGCCGGCCCACACACATGCGCCATGTGTTCGGCCGGTTCAGGACGATCCCAATGGGGAGGCAACGCGATTCGGCTTAAATCCTTCTTAAGTCCCATGTCGGGCCCATAAAAGCTCAGCCGCAAGGAAGGGTTCCCATCGATGAGATGGCGCGCGCTCAACCTTCGACTCAAATCTTGAACTCAAACTCTTCGTTTCGCTAACGAAAGCGCAACGCCGCATTGCCGCGACCTCAGCCCCGCCTCGAGCCAAGGGTCCAAGGCAAGCCTTACCAGGGTGGTCGTATTTTAGCGTATGTAGCGCGCACGCCGATCGATGCAAGACGGCAGCTTGCCACAACCGGCTGAATATTACCAAGAAACCGCGCTCGAGCTGAAAATTGGCACCGGAGCTCACCGCAACACCTTGTAGACCGGCGCCTCGGCGATCACCTGCTCGAGACTACGTTGGTCCCCTGGCATATCCGAAGTAGCTGGCATTTGCTGCGAAGCAGCGACGCGCGCATGAATATCGGCTAGCCAAGCAACCTCGGCTTCAGTCCCCTCCTCTCCTGCAAGCGCGCGTTCTGCGTCATGAAGCTCGCTGCGAACCGCCCGCGAGAGATCGTGCAGGCCGATCACTTGCCGGAGCACGGCTTCGAGCTCGGCGGTGGGGCAAGTCTCGACCAAGAACCGATCGTCTCTAGGACGAAGCTTGCGCCTGAGCCGCGCCCGAAGCGCATCGATTCTCGTGGCCCGGCTCTCCATGCCGACCGTCTCGGGTTCATTCTCGAGGGCATGATCGTGGAGAAGCAATTTAGCAAGCTCTCGCGCCTCCGGATCGGAAATTGCGAGGCTCGACAATTCCTCGGTTAGGCCGTCGAGGAGGTCTCGCCTCGCGTCGAGCGCGAGCACGATGAGCGCTTCTTGCGCGGCTCCCGGGCTCGTGCCGCTGAAGGTCGGTGCGCTCGCAAGGCCGGGGCTCGCCACGGCCGGCGCTTGCTGACGCTCGCGCGGAAAATGGCGATCGGTCCCCCGATTAGCCCCCTGTGGCGAGCGGGCGCCCGGCGCGATCTTCCGCAAACGTTCCGCGATATCGGCCTCGTAGTAACGCCGCGCCAAAGAGTCGCCCACCCGGGCCACCGCCTCGCGCAGGCGCCGCTCGAGCGCGGCGCGCCGCTCAGGTGTATCGAACGGGGCGGCCGCGATCTCGCGAACCCACAACACATCCGAAAGCGGGCGCGCCATCTCGAGCACCCCCTCGACCGCGCCGGCGCCCGCGCCGCGCACCAGGTCATCGGGGTCCTGGCCTTCCGGCAGGAAGGCGAAGCGCACGCTTTTTCCCGGCGAGAGCTGCGAAAGCGCGAGATCGACGGCGCGAAAGGCGGCCCGCTGGCCCGCCTTATCCCCGTCGAAGCACAGGATCGGCTCGTCGGCCATGCGCCAAAGGAGCGTCATCTGCTCCTCGGTGAGCGCCGTGCCGAGCGGCGCCACGGTCTCGGCGAAGCCGGCCTCGCTCATCGCGATCGCGTCCATATAGCCCTCGACCGCGATCACCCTTCCCTTCTCATGGGCCGCCTTTCGGGCGCGATGCTGGTTGAAGAGCAAGGAGCCCTTGTGGAAGAGCTGCGTCTCCGGCGAGTTGAGGTATTTCGCCGAGACCTCCGGATCGAGGGTGCGGCCGCCGAAGGCGACGACGCGAGCCCGCATATCCTGGATCGGGAACATCACGCGGTTGCGGAAGCGATCGTAAGCCACCGGAATATCGGGGCCGGACACCAGAAGCCCGGCCTCGACCATGGTCCCGACATCGACGCCCTTCCCGGCAAGATGGTCGCGAAGCGCGTGACGTTCCGCGGTCGCGTAGCCGACACGGAACTCGGCGCGCGCCGCCTCGGTGAGCCGGCGCTGGGCGAGGTATTCGCGAGCGATACGCCCTTTCGGCCCCTTGAGAACCGCCTCGAAATAGCCGCACGCCATCTCCGCCACTTCGACGAGACCGGCGCGCTTCTTCTCCTGGCGCTCGGCATCGGCCGAACGGGCTGGGAGAGGAACCCCCGCCTCGGCGGCGAGACGTTCAACCGCCTCGGGGAAGGACACGCCCTCGCTCTCGATGACGAAATCGAAGATGTTGCCGTTCTTGCCCGAAGAGAAGTCGAACCAGGCTTGTTTCTGATCATTGACGAAAAAGGAAGGCGTCTTCTCGGCGTTGAAGGGGGAAAGCCCTTTCCACTCGTTCCCTGACTTGACGAGCCGCACGCGCCGACCGACCACCTGCGAGACCGGCAGGCGGGCCTTGATTTCATCGAGGAGAGACGGCGAAAAGCGCATGCTCCGGCCTATCCTTGGCCAAGTTCGATCTTGCGGGTCCGCATGTTCACGGCCGCACCCACACGGCAAGCGCCGCCATGGACGGCCGCTCGCGTCAAGCCGGTTATAGCGCGATTGCGGCGCGGCGATGAGGGACGCATCGGCTTGTTCACAGGCGCGTGGCTTGCGCAAGCAAGGACGGGCGAGGCCGCCCTCGACAACGCCTCAAATGCGCCCGCCATCGCCCATCCCATTTCCCATTCCGCTCGATTGCGGCAGAAGCTTCGCGCACGCCATTCGCGCCGCGAGGGAGGCAAGGCTTGAAAACCCGCATCACCGAAATGTTCGCCATCCGCTACCCGATCGTGCAAGGCGGGATGCAATGGGTCGGACGGGCCGAGCTCGCGGCGGCCGTCTCGAACGCCGGGGGGCTCGGCATCATTACGGCGCTTACGCAACCGACGCCCGAGCACCTCGAGAAGGAGATCGCGCGCTGCCGGGATCTGACCGACGCCCCTTTCGCCGTGAATCTCACGATTCTCCCTTCGCTTCGTGCCATATCGCATGGGGAGTTCGCCCAGGCGATCATCGAGTCGGGGGTCAAGATCGTGGAGACCGCCGGCCGCAATCCCGAGCCTCACATGGCCGGCTTCAAGAAAGCCGGGATCAAGGTGATCCACAAATGCACCTCGGTTCGTCACAGCCTCAAGGCGCAGGCGATCGGCTGTGACGCCGTGAGCGTCGACGGTTTCGAATGCGCGGGCCATCCTGGCGAGGACGACATCCCCGGTCTTGTCCTCCTGCCCCGCGCCGCCGAGGCGCTGACCATCCCCTTCATCGCTTCGGGCGGCTTCGCGGATGCACGCGGCCTCGTCGCCGCGCTCGCGCTGGGCGCGGACGGCATCAACATGGGCACGCGCTTCATGGCCACGGTCGAGGCGCCGATCCATCGAAAGATCAAGGAAAGGATCGTGGCCGCGAGCGAACTCGACACCGCGCTTTTGATGCGGCAATTGCGCAATACGGCCCGTTATTTTCGCAACGAGGTCACCAATCAGGCGCTCGCCGTCGAACGCCATAAGGGCGCGGAGCTCACGATCAAGGATCTCGCCCCCTTCGTGAGCGGGCAAAGGGGGAAAATCGTCTATGAAGACGGTGACGCGGATGCCGGCGTCTGGTCCGCCGGCATGGTGGTCGGGCTGATCCACGACATTCCGACTTGCGAGGAGCTGATCTCGCGCATCGTACGCGAAGCCCATGAGATCGTGGCGCGCCGTCTCGCTCCGGCGATGAGCTCTTCATAAGGCGCCGACGGGACCCGCCGCGTCACCGACCCTGAACGCTCGCCAACAAGCTCTTCTGCATCTCCTCGCGCAAACTCGGCCCCAAATCGGATCGTTCGAGCGCATAGGCGATATTCGCCGTAAGGAAGCCGAGCTTCGTCCCGGTGTCGAATATCCGGCCCCCGAACCGATAGGCGTTGAAGGGACGCGATTTCGCGAGCGTGATCATGGCGTCCGTCAACTGGATTTCGCCGCCCGCACCGCGCGGCTGGGTCTCGAGGATCGAGAAAATGCCAGGCTCGAGGATATATCGCCCCGAAACCATGAGATTCGAAGGCGCCGTCCCTTGGGGCGGTTTCTCGACCATCGAGCTCACCGGCATGAGCCCGCCCTTTCCGGCAGGGCCTACGCCCAATATGCCATATTGATGCGTCTCGCTCATCGGCACTTCCTTCACCGCGATGATGTTGGAGGGCTGCGCCGCGAAGGCTTCGATCATGCCCTTGAGGCAGGGCTCGCGGCCGTGGTGGAGCATGTCCGGCAGCAGCACCGCGAAGGGCTCCTCGCCCACGATCTCGCGTGCGCACCAGACCGCATGGCCGAGCCCGAGCGGGGCCTGCTGGCGCGTGAAGCTCGTCTCACCCGCTTCCGGCAGATCGCGGCGCAGACCCTCGAGCTCCTTGGTCTTGCCGCGCTCGGCGAGTGTGCGGTCGAGCTCATAAGCTTGGTCGAAATGGTCCTCGATCACGCCCTTATTGCGCCCGGTGACGAAAATCAGGTGCTCGATTCCGGCGGCACGCGCCTCGTCGACGACGTGCTGGATCACCGGCCGGTCGACGACGGTGAGCATCTCCTTGGGGATCGCTTTCGTGGCCGGCAGGAAGCGCGTGCCGAGCCCCGCGACCGGGAACACCGCCTTGCGAATGCGTTTCATGAGCACCTCGGAATGGCAAATGCGGGTTCAGCCGTGCGGCGCAAAGGCCCGTTTGTCAATTTCGGCGCAATGCATCTGTAGGGCAATGAAGCGCCATCCTTTGAGGCTCGACCAAATTCGAGCACCTTGCGGAAACCGCCGAGGCGAAGCGACAGCAAAACTCGCCAATTCATGATAAGGTCCCCTTGCGATACGATCCTTGAGGCGCCACGGCGCCGATCGTGAGCGTAGGAGAGGAGCAATGCCCATTCTGGTGACCGGCGGCGCCGGCTACATCGGCAGCCATATGGTGCTTGAGCTCCTCGATGCCGGTGAAAAAGTAGTCGTCCTCGACGATCTCTCGACGGGCTTTGCTGCCGCCGTCCCCAACGGCGCAATTTTCATTCGCGGGGATGCG
>DASZIL010000023.1:0-46978 GCA_035949255.1 Beijerinckiaceae bacterium
CTATCCGGACGGGCCGCTCGCGCGCACCCATTTCATCATCGGCCGCGATGGCGGAGAGACACCGAATGTGCCTCGCGCGACGCTTGAAGCCGGCATCGCCGCGATCGTGCGCAATTGGGTCGACGAATTGCGCAGCGTCACCATCGGCCTTGCGCCGGACCATCCCGGCGCCGCGGCGCTCGAGCGCTATCTCGACGCTTTCGGTCCGGCCTACCGGGCCGCCTATGGGGCGGAGACCGCGCTCAACGATATCGCCATCGTCGAGACGCTCGGCGAGGAGGGCGCGCGCGCCGTGCGGCTCATCCCTCATGTGGGTGATGCGTATTTGGCGTCCTTGAAGGTCTATACGCGGGGGCGCGCGGTCTCCTTGTCGCAACGCGTGCCGATTCTCGAAAACTTCGGCTTCGAGGTGATCGACGAATCAAGCTTCACCATCGCGCCGGCAGGCGGCAAGCCCGTCTTCCTGCACGACATGACCGTGCGACGCGCGGATGGCGCCGAGCTGGAGGCGCGAAGCCTCGCGCCTCGCCTCGAGGAAGCGCTGATCGCGCTCGGCGAAGGCGAGAGCGAGAGCGATGCTTTCGACGCGCTGGTGACTTCGGCGGGCCTCGCCTGGCGCGATGTCGCCTTGGTGCGGGCGCTGGCGCGCTATCTGCAACAGGCGACGATCCGCTACACGCAAGGCTATATGGCGCAAGCGCTCGTGCGCCAGCCGGAAATCGCCGCCACGCTCGTCACCTTGTTCTATGCGCGCTTCAATCCCGATCTCGAGCCGGAACGACATGCCGAGGCCGAAACCGCAACCCGGCAACTGATCGCCGAGAAGCTCAAGGACGTGACGAGCCTCGACGATGATCGCATCCTTTCGCGCTTCCTCAATCTGATCGACGCGATGGTGCGCACCAACTTCTTCCAGAGCGACGCCGATAGGCGCCGGCGCCAAGCCATGGCTTTCAAATTCGAGAGCAACAAGATCGAAGCCCTGCCGTTGCCGCATCCCTTGTTCGAGGTCTTCGTCTATTCGCCGCGCGTCGAAGCCGTGCATTTGCGCTTCGGCCGCGTGGCGCGCGGCGGCATCCGCTGGTCCGACCGCCCGCAGGATTTCCGCACCGAGGTGCTCGGCCTCGTCAAGGCGCAGCAGGTGAAGAACGCGGTGATCGTGCCGGTCGGCGCGAAGGGCGGCTTCTTCCCCAAGCGCCTGCCGCCGCAATCCCAGCGCGACGCCTGGCTCGCCGAGGGCACCGAGAGCTACAAGCTCTTCATCTCGACGCTTCTCGACGTCACCGACAATATCGACGCGGGCGGCATCGTGCATCCGCCGGCGACGCTCTTCTTCGATGGCGACGATCCCTATCTCGTGGTCGCCGCCGACAAGGGCACCGCGACCTTCTCGGACACGGCGAACGCGATTTCCGAATCGAGGCGCCATTGGCTCGGCGACGCCTTCGCGTCGGGCGGCAGCCAGGGTTACGACCACAAGAAGATGGGCATCACGGCGCGCGGCGCCTGGGAGGCGGTGAAGCGCCATTTCCGCGAGATCGACATCGACATCCAGACAACCCCATTCACGGTCTGCGGCGTCGGCGACATGTCGGGCGACGTGTTCGGCAACGGCATGCTCTTGTCGCCGCATATCAAGCTCGTCGCCGCCTTCGATCACCGCGACATCTTTCTCGATCCTTCACCCGACGCCGAGCGCGCGCTTGGCGAACGCCAACGCCTCTTCGACTTGCCGCGCTCGAGCTGGAGGGATTACGACGCCTCGACCATCTCGGCGGGCGGAGGCGTCTACTCGCGCGCGCTCAAAGCGATCCCGATCTCGCCTCAGGTGCGCGAGCTTCTCGGCCTCGACAAGCCCGAGGCCACACCCTTCGAGGTAATGAGCGCGATCTTGAAGGCGCGCGTCGACCTCCTCTGGTTCGGCGGCATCGGCACCTATGTGCGCTCCGCCCTCGAGAGCGACGCCGAGGTCGGCGATCGCGCCAATGACGCCATTCGCATCACCGGCTCGCAACTGCGCGCCAAGGTGATCGGCGAAGGCGCCAATCTCGGTGTCACGCAGCGCGGACGCATCGAGGCGGCGCACGCGGGCGTGCGGCTCAACACCGATGCCATCGACAATTCCGCCGGCGTCAATACCTCCGACGTGGAGGTGAACTTCAAGATCGCGCTCGCGAGCGCCATTCACGACGGTCGCCTCGACATGGCGGAGCGGGACACGCTCCTTGCCGAGATGACCGAGGATGTCGCCGGCCTCGTGCTGCGCAACAATTACCTGCAGACGCTCGCGCTCTCGCTCGCCGAGCGGCGCGGGCTCGAGGATGTGGCCTTCGCCGAGAGCCTGATGCGCATGCTCGAGGCGGAAGGACGGCTCGATCGCGGCGTCGAGTTCCTGCCTGGCGACGAAGCGCTCGATGAGCGCGGCAAGCGCGGCGAAGCCTTGACGCGCCCCGAGCTTTCCGTCCTTCTCGCCTATGCCAAGCTCTCGCTCGACGATCACATCCGCGCAAGCGATGTGCCGGACGACCCTTATTTCGAGGGCGAGCTCACGCGTTATTTCCCGTCCGCGCTGCGCGAGCGCTTCGCGGACGACATCAAAGGGCATCGCCTGCGGCGCGAGATCATCGCGACACAATTGTCCAATGCGGTCATCAACCGTGCCGGCCCGACCGTCGCGGCGCGGCTTGCGGGCGAAGCCGGACTCGATCCGGCCCTGATGACGCGCGCTTACGCGGCGGTGAGGGATTCCTTCGGGCTCGTCGAGCTCAACACCGCGATCGACGCGCTCGACGGCAAGCTCCGCGGCGAAGCGCAATTGGCGCTCTATCGCAATGTGCAAGACGTGGTGCTGTCGCAGCTCGCCTGGTTCATGCGCAACGCGCGATTGACCGCCGGCTCCCTCACCGAGGCGGTGGCAACCTTCAAGGCCGGCATTGGCGCGGTTTCCTCCACTCTCGACATCAGCCTGGGGCCGGCCGCCGCCGCGGCGCGCGCCGCGCGAAAGGCCGAGCTCGAGCAAATGGGCGCGCCCGAGCCCTTGGCGCGTGCGCTCGCGGACCTCGCCTCGCTGTCGAGCGCGCCCGACATCGTCGTCATCGCTCGAGCGAGCGGCAAGCCGATCGAGGCGGTCGCCATGGCGCATTTCGGCATCGACGATAGGCTCGCCATCAGCGCCTTGGTCGGCGCCGCCGGCAATATGCCGCTCGCCGACGCCTATGATCGGCTGGCGCGGGATCGCGCGGTCGCGACCATCGGCGCGGCCCATCGCGGCATCACCGCGAAGGTCGTGGAGCTGCACGCGACCGAGGACGCCCCCGGCGGGGCGCTCGACGCCTTCATGGCCGCCAACGGAAATCTGGGGCGCGCGCGTGAGCACCTCGGCCGTCTCGCCGCTTCCGCACCCTCGATCGCGAGGCTGACGGTTGCGGCGGGGCTCCTCGACGATCTGGCGCGCTGACGCTTATCCGGGGCCGGCGCCTTTTTTCGGCGCGCACCGGCCTCGTTTCGCTCAGCTCGCGGTGTGCGTGGGCCGTCCTTCGATCGGATAGGCCGGATCATTATAGCCGGGCGTCGAGGGATGGCCGGGCGCGACGAGGTGGTCGATCAAGGCCTCGTCCTCGGCGGTGAAGCGATAGGCGAGCGCCTTCGGATAATCCTCCCACTGCGCCTCGGTGCGCGGCCCGGCGATCACCGAGGTGACGAGCTTGTTGTTCAACAGCCAGGCGACCGCGAACTCGCCGGCGCCGATGCCGCGCGCTTGCGCATGGTCCTTGATCTCTTGCGCGAAGCGCAAGGATTCCGGTCGCCATTCGCTTTGCATCATGCGCTGATCGCGTCGCGCGGCGCGCGAGCCCTCGACCGGCTCGGCATCGGGCCGATATTTGCCCGTGAGCACCCCGCGCGCCAAGGGGCTGTAGGGTACGACTCCGAGGCCATAAAAGCCGCAAGCGGGAAGGTGCTCGGTTTCCGGCATGCGGTTCATGGCGTTGTAATAAGGCTGGCTCACGACCGGGCGGTCGATGCCGATCTCGTCACAAAGCCGGCAAATCTCCGCGATTCGCCAGGAGCGAAAATTCGAGACGCCGAAGTGCCTCACCTTCCCCTGGCGGATCAGATCGGCAACGGCATGCACGGATTCGGAAAGCGGCGTCTCATGATCCTCCTTGTGGAAGTAATAGATGTCGATGCAATCGATGCCGAGGCGACGCAGGCTCGCTTCCGCCGCGCGCATCATCCAATGGCGTGAGAGGCCGGTATCGCCCGCACGCGTGCCGATCGGATTGCCGAGCTTGGTGGCGACGACCCAGTCGTCGCGCTGCGTCTTGATAGCCCGCCCGACGATCTCCTCCGAACGGCCATCCGCATAGGCATCGGCCGTGTCGATGAAGTTGACGCCTTGATCGCGGGCTCGCGCGATGATGCGCTTTGCCGTCGCCTCATCCGTCTGCGCCCCGAACATCATCGTGCCGAGGCACAAAGGTGAGATTTTCAGGCCGCTGCGGCCGAGCCTGCGATAGTCCATATCTTGTCCTTTTTCTCGGTGCGAGAGCCAAGCGCCAATGACGTCGCTGAGGAGAGCGCCCCTAATGCCGGAAATGCCGCACCCCGGTAAAGACCATGGCGATGCCGGCTTCGTCGGCGGCCGCGATCACTTCCGGGTCGCGTAGCGAGCCGCCGGGCTGGATCACCGCCGTGGCGCCCGCCTCGATCGCAGCCAAAAGCCCATCCGGAAACGGAAAGAACGCGTCCGAGGCGACGACCGCGCCCTTGGCGAGGCTCTCATCGAGCCCCGCGGCCTTGGCGGCCTCCACCGCTTTCCAGGCGGCGATGCGGGCCGCGTCGACCCGGCTCATCTGGCCCGCCCCGATGCCGACGCTTGCACCGCCCTTGGCGTAGACGATGGCGTTCGATTTCACGTGCTTGCAGACCCGCCAGGCAAATTTGAGATCCTCAAGCTCGGCTCGTGTCGGAGCACGACGGGTGACCGTTTTCAGCTCGCTCTCGGCGAGAACCGCTGCGTCCCGCGATTGCACGAGGAAGCCGCCCCCTACCGTGCGAACCATAAGGCCGGCGGCAGCGGGGTCCGGCAGCCCGCCGGTGAGCAGAAGCCGCAAGTTCTTCTTCGCCGCGAAAACGCCGAGTGCCTCTTCATCCGCTTCCGGCGCGACCACGACCTCGGTGAAGATGCCGGCGATGGCGCTGGCCGAAGCGTGGTCGAGCCGGTGATTGACCGCGACGATGCCGCCGAAAGCCGAGGTCGGATCGCAGCGCAGCGCCTTGCGGTAAGCGTCGACGAGATCGCTTCCGACCGCGACACCGCAAGGATTGGCGTGCTTGACAATCACGCAGGCCGGACGCTCACGCTCGAATTCCGCGACGCATTCGATGGCCGCATCGGTGTCGTTGATGTTGTTGTAGGAAAGCTCCTTGCCCTGGATCTGGCGTGCCGTCGCGACCCCGAAACGGGGCTCGGCCAGGCGATAGAATCCGGCCTTCTGATGCGGATTCTCGCCATAGCGCAGCGCTTGCGCCAAAAGCCCGCCGAGCGCGAAGGCGCGTGGCGCCTCGACGCCCGTCTCGCGCAGCAACCAATTCGAGATGGCCGCGTCATAGGCTGCGGTTCGCGCATAGGCCTTCGCGGCAAGGCGGCGCCGCAAGGCGAGCGTGGTCGCTCCGCCATGGGCATCGAGCTCGGCTGAAACTTCCGCGTAATCTTCGGGATCGACGATGACCGCCACATCCGCATGATTTTTCGCGGCGCCGCGAATCATGGCCGGGCCGCCGATGTCGATATTTTCGACGCAAGCGTCGAAAGGGGCGGATCGGGCGAGCATTTGCTCGAAGGGGTAGAGGTTGACGACGAGAAGATCGATGGCCTCGATGCCATGCGCCAGCATCGCCGCCTCATGCTCGGGATTTTCACGAATGGCGAGGAGCCCGCCATGCACCTTGGGATGCAAGGTCTTGAGCCTTCCGTCCATCATTTCCGGAAAGCCGGTCAGCTCCGCCACATCGGTGACCATGAGGCCCGCCTCCTTCAGCGCCTTGGCGGTGCCGCCCGTCGAGACGAGCGCGATGCCGCGCGCCGCGAGCGCTCGCGCCAATGTGACGAGCCCCGTCTTGTCCGAAACCGAAAGGAGCGCGCGCGTCACGCGCCGAAGATCGGAGGCCATGAGCCGATGGTCCTGAGCGATGGATCGAGCGGCGATATCACGAACCGATGAAAGACGACAGAAGCGAGCGAAAGGTCCCGGTGGGAGACCGATCTTCGCTCGTCGGGATCAGGCTTGCCCTCCCTCGCCGGCTCTCGACGCCTGGCCGTCACCGGCGGCGGATCTTGGCTTTTGCGCGTCCCGGACGCGCGTGAAGCGCCAGGCGATCTCGCGGGTGACGGAGGACTGAGCCTCGATGACGATCTGCTGGGTCCGCCCGGCCCCGTCGGCCGCGGCATAAAAGACGCTCTCCTCGAGCACCGGTCGCTGACCGGCCACTTCGAAACGCCAGGAAACGCCGCTCGGAAGATCGAGCCTGACGGCGCCTTCAGGGGATTCGAGCGTCGCGCGGACAGTGGGATGGAGGTGAAAGCGAAGCGCGAAGGGGACGGCGCCCGCCGGCCGCTTCGGATCGGCATCGACGAGCGCGTCGAGGCCGTGCACGATGGCCCCGTCAGGGCTCAAGGCGAGGCCGCGCTCATGCAAGAGCCCGAAGCGGCGGGCATAACCGTGATGCATTGCGGTCAAGCGCGTTCCGGCCTCGTTTTCCTCCCGCAGAACCTTCGGCGGGGTCGGGCGATCGATGATGGCGGCGCCCAGTTCGGTTCGCGCATTCCTGGCTTCGAAATGGCAAGACGAGGTGTCCGCGACGACGAGCGTCGAGTGCGCGGCCGTGTGGCGCGCCGCCTCCCGGGCTGCGCTCGATCCGGTGATGGGCGCCCCGCAGTTCACGACCACCCGCCAAGGGCCATCCGAAAACTCGAAGGCGAGCGCGCTCGCATGCGCGGATCGCGAGAAGGCAAAAGGGGGTGGCCCGCCGACATCCATAAGCAACGCGGTCGTGCCGGCCGCCAGGCGCTCATAGCCGGAGGCCGGCGCGCTGAGGAGCGGCTCGCCTGAAGCTTGCTCGTAACGAAAGACGATGGCCAGCGAATCGGCCGGCATATAGCCCATGCCGTGGAACAGGCCGAGATTGCCGTCCCCTAGCCGAAGAAGGCGCAAGAGCTGCAGGCTGCGGCCGAGCGTCGTTTGCAGGAGCTCGGGCGGATCCTCATTCTTTGCCAGGAAAAGATGGCGAAGCGGCAAGAGGTCGAGGAGGAGGTCGACGATCGCGCGCGGCGATCTGCTGACGTGGCCGCCGTCCTCCACGATGCACCGCCTGATCTCGCTGGCGAGCGCCCGGTTGGCCTGCCGCATCAGCCTCGGCTTGGCACTGGAAGAGAGCGCGAGCGCGCAAATGGCGATTGCCGGAAGGAAGCGCTCGTCGACCGGGAAACCGCCCCGGATGCCGACGATGAGGTGGCGGGCATGTTGGCCGATGGCCCGCATGAATCGGCGGTAGAAAGCAAGATCCGCGCCCTCGAGGAGATAGGGCGAGGCGCTGATCCAGGACAAGAGCCGCCGCGCAGCGACCGGAGGTGCCCAGGCCGGATCTCCGTTGTTGCGGCGCAGCTGGAGGAAATCGGTGATCAGCGCTCGCGCATTCGTCCTCGCCAACGGATTTTCGGCGACACGCAAATGGCGGAGCCAGCCGAAACCGTTCAGCAAATTTTCCCATTGCGAAGATGGCGGCGCCATTTCGAAGGGCGATTGGCCCTGCGCATGGACGACCTTCCCGGCGAAGACGAAGAATCCGGCAAGTATATCCTCGGCGACGGTCGGATCATGGGTGCGCGGATCGGGCGGCGCGATGAGGAGGCGCCTCGGCATCCGCAGCGTTGACACGTTGAGCCACGCCGGCAAGGCGCGTAAGGCCGCGCCGGTGCGAACCCAGGCGCGGCCCATTGCCGTCGTTCGCCACCGCGATCCAGCCACCCTCGCTCCTTTGCCAATGCTGTTTTAGAATTCCGCCCCGACAAATGCCCCGTCAGAAAGTGGCTCGACCCCGATTCTTAAGGTATGTGACAGATTTTACCGGCTCAGGGGAACCCTCCATTCGGATTCGACCTTACCAGTGCCTAATTCTGGCCCGTTGGAACTCCTTGGCGGCGTGATTGCGCGACCATCTTTGCCGAGCATGATGCCATCGCCACAACTCCCGTCCCTCGAAACATCCCGCCCAAAACCCTCCTATAGCTTGGCAAGGAGCAAGCCAAGAAGCGGGCGCCAAGAAGCAGGCACCAAAAAACCGGGGCCAAAGAATGCCCTCGAACTAAGGCTTCAAGCCTTGCCTTTGATGAGCCAAGCGCACATCTGGAGTGGAAGATGGAGTGGAAGAGAAGGTTCTGGACGATCGTGTAAGAATGACGAGCCCGCTTGCCAGATCCACGCCGAACGAGGCCCGCGCGCTCCCCCGGGATCCCGCATCGGCACAAGACCACGCCACGGTGCGGGGCCAGGAAGCCAAGGCCGATGATCGCGCGCGGGCGCTGCGCCTCGCTGCCGCGGCGCGCGCGTTGGCGGAAGCTAGGGAGCGCCGGGCCGCGGCGCGGGCCGCGGAATTGGAATTGGCGCAAGCGCAAAAAGGCGAGCATAACGGACGTGGGGGATTGGACCCTGTCCGCTACGGCGATTGGGAGGTGAAGGGGATCGCGACGGATTTTTGATGCGATAACGACCGGCATCCCGGAAAGGGAGCATTCGGCCTGACTTTCGAGGTAAATCCCGAAGTTCCGCCGGAAATTTGGATGCGAAGGGGCGGCAATGCTTCATTCCTCTTGTTTCTGCCCCAAATTCGTGGGCATGAGCTTGGGGCGGAAGAAGGCTGAAGACCCATGTTCGATTCATTCGACGCCACTACGGTATTTTTCCTTGCGGTCGCGGTTTTCATCGTGCTGCGCCTGCGTTCGGTTCTCGGTCAGCGTCCGCAGCGGGACGCACCGCCGCGCAACCAGGCCGCTCCCGCCCCCTTCCGCCGCGACGCTGTCGGCCAGCCCGGGAACGTCATTCCGATGGCGACGGCCGCGAATGACCGCGGATCGCGCGTCGAGGAGGACGCCAATCCCGATCGCTGGAAAGGCTATGCGGAGTCTGGCTCGCCGCTTGCGAATGGTCTCGACGCGCTCGATGCCGCCTCGCATGGTTTCGATGCGGCCGGATTTCTTTCAGGTGCCAGGGGCGCTTATGAGCTCACGGTCACCTCCTTCGCAAAGGGCGACCGCAAAAGGCTGCGAGACCTCCTGTCACCCGAGGTGCTCGAGGGATTTTCGAAGGCGATCTCCGACCGCGAAACCCGCGGCGAGAAGGTCGACATGACGCTCGTCTCGATCGATGATGCCAAGATCGTCGATGCGCAGGTCAAGGACATGATCGGCCAGGTGACGGTGCGTTTCCTCTCCAAGCTGATCACCGCGACACGAGACCGCGACGGCAAGGTCGTCGACGGCAGCCCCGACAAGGTCGTCGACGTGACCGATGTCTGGACGTTTTCGCGCGATACGCGCTCATCCGATCCGAATTGGCAGCTCGTCGCGACCGAAACGACTCATTGAGCGCTTCCGGCGGTGCTTCCCCAGCGGGGCGGCGGGCCGGCTCGAATTCGGCCGAACCGAAGCGAGGCGAGGAGCCTATCGTCGCACCCGTGACGAAAGGGTCTGCCTTTCGCCATGCCGGCTTCCATGAGCTTTCGAGCTGGGAAGCGGACGGCGCGCTGGCGGCGTTCGAGGTCTTCAAGGCCGGCGCCGCCGCCTTCGTCGAGGGGCTCACGCCGTTGCGGTACGCCCGGAGGCCGAGCGCCGCGCTTGTCGCAACCGGAAAAGCAGCGCTTTCCGCAAAACCGCGCGACGACGCCGAGGCCCGAGCCTTCTTCGAGGCACATTTTTTGCCCTTCGAGATTTTTCCCGACGCGTCATCGAAGGAGCCCGGGAAGCCGTTCTTCACCGGTTATTTCGAGCCGGCGACCGAGGGTTCGCTGGAGCGCGGCGGCAGGTTCCAAGCCCCCATTCTGGCACGCCCCGCCGATCTCGTGACGCTTCCTCGAGGCGAGCGGCTCGACGGCTGCGATCTTCTCCTCACGAGCGCCCGACGAGCGGCGCGGCGCCTCCTGCCCTTTCCCGATCGTGCCGCCATCGAGGCCGGTGCTCTCGCGGGCCAAGGCCTCGAGCTCGTCTGGCTCGAGGACGGCGTCGAGGTCTTCATCATTCAGGTGCAGGGTTCCGCGCAGGTGACGCTCACGGATGGGCGCCGCATCCGGCTCCGCTACGCGGGACGAAACGGCTGGCCCTACACCTCGATCGGACGGCTTCTCATCGAGGAGGGCGCGATCGCCGCCGACGAGATGTCGCTCGAAGCCTTGACGGAGTGGCTTCGCGCGAACCCTGAAAAGGCCGAGGCGATCATGCGGCGCAACCGCTCTTACGTCTTCTTCGCGATCGCGGACGCTTTGGGAGCAGACGATGGGCCGATCGGGGGTGCTGGCCTGGCTTTGACGGCGGGACGCTCGATCGCGATCGATCGCGACGCCTGGTCTTACGGCCTGCCCTTCTGGGTCGATGTCGAGCGCCCCCTGCCGGACGGCGCTTGGGGACGATGGCAAAGGCTCGTGATCGCGCAGGACACGGGCACGGCGATCGTCGGGGCCGGCCGCGTCGACCTATACGTCGGAAGCGGGGCTGAGGCCGGGACGCTCGCGGGGCGCCAGCGCCATCACGGGCGGCTCTTCGTGCTTTCTCCGCGCGGTGAGGTGCCGGCCCCGTCATGAAGAGGTCAAGCCGAAATGCGCCGAGCCCCAACGCTCCCAAACGCAATGCTCCCGATCGCAGCGCTTCGAGCCGTCCGCGCGGCCGGCTGACCGAAGAGGATCTACGCCTCTGGGCCGAGGTGGTGCGCAGCATAAAGCCGCTGCGCGGCAAGACCGCGCCGGAAGCTTCTGCCGAGGCGCCCCCGGCGCGTCAGGACCAGGACGCGGCCGCTTCTTCGGCGCCAAAGCGCGACGCTATTTCCCGACCGCGAAACCAGGAGCGCCGCTCCAACGCGGGCCCTCTTCAACCGCCCCTCGCGACGCTCGAGCGCCGGCTGCTGCAACGGCTGCGCCGGGGCAGGACCGCCCCCGGCGCCGTGATCGACCTGCATGGGTTGCGCCAGGAGGAGGCGCGGCGACGGCTCCTTGCCTTTCTGCATGATTGCCAGGCGAGCGGTAAGAAAACCGCCATCGTCATCACGGGGAAGGGCGGCCCGAACCCCGCGCTCGCGGGCGAACGCGGCGTGCTGAGGCGCGCCGTGCCGCTCTGGCTCGCCATGCCCGATTTGCGCGCCCTCGTCATCGGCTTCGAGGAAGCGGGCGCTGGCCTCGGCGGGGCGGGCGCGCTCATTTTGCGCATTCGCGCGGCGCGTCCTGGCTGAACGGCTCTTGCCGACGCTTCGGCAAAGTTTGGCAGCGACTTGACCCCTTTGGGCTCGAATGCGAGAGGGCACAGCGTCGCGGAGCGTCTCGTCCGTGATCTTTTCAGCCGGGAACGGATGATGACCGAAACGCGCTATGATGTCCTTGGCCTCGGCAACGCCATCGTCGATGTGATCGCACGCACCGATGATGATTTTCTCAGCCTGCACAATCTCAACAAGGGCGCGATGACGTTGATCGAGGAGAGTCGTGCCGAGGCGCTCTTTCACGCGATGGGGCCGGCCGAGATCATCTCGGGCGGCTGCGCCGCGAACACCGCGTCCGGCGTCGCCTCGCTCGGTGGCCGCGCGGCTTTCATCGGCAAGGTCCGCAAGGACACGCTCGGCGAGCTCTTCGCTCAGAATATTCGCGCCTTCGGGGTCGATTTCGAGACGACGCCGGCGACATCGGGGCCGGCGACCGCGCGATCCTTCATCATGGTGACGCCCGACGGCGAGCGGACCATGAACACTTACCTCGGCGCGTGCCAGGGGCTAGGCCCCGAGGATGTGGCCGCCAAAGCGGTGGAAATGAGCGCCTATATCTATCTCGAGGGTTATCTCTGGGACCCCCCACTTGCCAAGGAGGCCTTCCGCAAGGCCGCGCGCATCGCCCATGGGGCAGGGCGAAAAGTCGCCTTGACGCTCTCCGACGCCTTCTGCGTCGACCGTTATCGCGACGAGTTCATGGAGCTTTTGCGCTCGCGCCTCGTGGATATTCTTTTTGCCAACGAACATGAATTGAAGAGCCTGTTCACCACCGAGGATTTCGAAACCGCCGTGGCCGGCTTGCGGGAAACGGGCGCGCTCGGCGTGGTGACCCGCGGCGCCGAGGGCGCGATGACCGTGACGCGCGAGGATACGGTCCAGGTCCCCGCTTTCCCGATCGACCGGCTCGTCGACACCACCGGAGCGGGCGATCTCTTCGCGGGCGGCTTTCTCTTCGGGCTCGCGCGTGGTTTCCCGGATAAGGAATGCTTGAGGCTCGGCGCGCTCGCCGCCGCGGAGGTGATCCAGCATATCGGCGCGCGGCCGCAGCGGAGCCTGAAGGAAATGGCGCAGCAGGAAGGGCTTACGGCATAGGGCCTGTCGTCTATAGCCGACGCAATGCCACTTCGACGATCTGGTGCTCCGCTCCCTTGCGCAAAATGAGATCGGCGCGCTGGCGGGTCGGCAAGATGTTCTCGCGCAAATTCAGGAGATTGATGCTGCGCCAGATGTCCTCGGCGGTCTTGCGCGCTTGCTCCTCCGAGAGCTCGGCAAATCGCCGGAAGAAGGAGCGGGGGTCCCGGAAGGCCGTCTCGCGCAAGCGCATGAAGCGCTCGACATACCAAGCGTAGAGATCATCCTCGTCGGCATCGAGGTAGATCGAGAAATCGAAGAAATCCGAGACGAAGGGGATGGCCGAGCCTTCCTTCGGCAGCCTGACGGGCTCGAGCACGTTGAGCCCTTCGAGGATGAGGATATCGGGCCGATCGACGATGGTTTCCTCTCCCGGCACGACGTCGTAGACGAGGTGCGAATAGACGGGCGCGCGCACCTTGCGCTTGCCGGCCTTGACGTCGCTGAGGAAGCGCAAGAGCGCCGGCGTGTCATAGCTTTCCGGAAAGCCCTTCTTGTTCATGATGCCGCGCGCGTTGAGCTCCTCGTTCGGCAAGAGGAAGCCATCCGTGGTGACGAGCTGCACTTTCGGCGTGTTGGGCCAGCGTGACAACAGCGCGGTGAGGATGCGCGCTGTCGTCGATTTGCCGACCGAGACGGAGCCCGCAAGACCGATGACGTAGGGCATCTTGCCGTCCTCGGCCATGAGGAAGCGCTGGGTCGCCTTGAACAACCCTTGTGTTGCCGCGACGTAGAGCGAGAGCAGGCGAGACAGTGGCAGATAGATCGCGGCAACCTCCTCGAGCGAGATCGGATCGCTCAAGGATTGCAGCTTGACGAGATCTTCAAGACTGAGCGTCAACGGCGTGTCGGCGCGAAGCTTCGCCCATTCTGCACGCGTGAAGACGCGATAGGGCGAGACGCCTTCCATCGAAAACTGGCCTGCACGCTCGTCCATCCAGAAACCCTGTTCTCCGGCGCCCCGCGCCCGGCGCCGTCAAGCGTCGCCGCGCGCCGCCTTCTCGGAAAGGCCGGATTGCGCCCTGCGGCGCTCGAGCTCGTCGAGCACATCTTGCACCAAAACGCCGCGCGCGCGAAGCAGGACGAGGAGGTGATAGAGAAGATCGGCGCTCTCGCCGATCAAGGCTCCCTTGTCGTTCTCGACCGCGGCGATCACCGTCTCGACCGCCTCCTCGCCGAGCTTCTTCGCCACGCGCGTCGGGCCCTTGGCGAGGAGCCTCGCGGTCCATGAATCGTTCGGGCTCGCGGAGGAGCGCTCGGCGATGATGCGTTCGAGGTCAGCGAGCGTGAAGGGCGTCGTCATCGGTCCATCCTCACCGCGATTCCGGCATCGCGCAGATGTTGCTTCGCCTCGTTTATGGTGAACTCTCCAAAATGAAAGATCGAGGCGGCGAGCACCGCGCTCGCATGGCCATCACGAACGCCTTCGACGAGATGCTCGAGTGCGCCGACCCCGCCGGAGGCAACGACCGGCACTGAAACGTGGTCGGCGACCGCGCGCGTCAACGCGATGTCGTAGCCAGCCTTGGAGCCGTCGCGATCCATCGAGGTAAGAAGGATCTCGCCCGCGCCGTTCGCCACCACCTCCTCGGCGAAGGCGAGCGCGTCGATGCCCGTCGCCTGACGACCCCCATGGGTGAAGATCTCCCAGCGGGGCGCCGCGCCCGCCTCACTGACCCGCTTCGCGTCGATCGCCACCGTGATGCATTGGTCGCCGAATTTCCGCGCCGCCGCTTTCACGAAGCTGCGGTCTTTCACGGCCGCCGTGTTGATCGAGACCTTGTCGGCGCCGGCAAGAAGAAGCGCGCGAATATCGTCGAGCGTGCGCACGCCGCCGCCCACGGTGAGCGGCATGAAGCAGACCTCGGCGGTACGCGCCACGACATCGAGCAGAATGCCACGCCCCTCATGGCTCGCCGTGATGTCGAGAAAGCACATCTCATCGGCGCCGGCGGCATCATAGGCCTTCGCGGCCTCGACCGGATCGCCGGCATCGGCGAGATCGACGAAGCGCACGCCCTTCACGACACGCCCGTCCTTCACGTCGAGACAAGGGATGATGCGGGTCTTCAGCATGACGCCCGTTCGCACGCAAAGCGGCGCCAGTCCAGGAGAATCGCGCCTGCGCGCTCACCGAGCGCAAGGCAAATCGGGCCGAGCACGGACCTATCCGCCACCTCCTGCCGGCGCTTCCTTCATGCGCAAAAGGGCAAGCGCGCCTCGCGCATCGATGCGGCCGTCATAAAGCGCTCGCCCGACGATCGCGCCGGCAAGGAGCGCGCAACGAGGCTCGGCGAGGCGCTCGATGTCTGCCATCGAGGAAAGGCCTCCCGACGCGATGACCGGAATCTCCACCGTCTCGGCGAGCGCGAGAGTGGCCTCGAGATTGAGGCCCGACAGCATCCCGTCACGCGCGATATCCGTGTGGACGAGCGCGCATACCCCGCTATCCTCGAAACGCCGCGCGAGCGCCGTCACCTCGAGATCGGATGTCGCGGCCCATCCCTCGACCGCCACGCGGCCATCGCGCGCGTCGATGCCGACCGCCACCTGCCCCGGAAATTTCCTGGCCGCCGCCTTGACGAAAGCCGGATCGCGCACCGCCGCGGTGCCGAGCACGACGCGGCGCACGCCGCGGCTGAGCCAAGCCTCCACGGCCGAAAGGTCGCGAATGCCGCCGCCGAGCTGGACCGCGAGTTTCGAGAGGCTCAAGATTCTCTCGATCGCCGCCGCATTGGCCGGGCGGCCCGCGAAGGCCCCGTCGAGATCGACGACATGGAGCCAATCGAATCCGTCTTGCGCGAAGGCTTTGGCTTGCGCGGCGGGGTCATTGTTGAAGACCGTCACTTGCGCCATGTCGCCTTGCCGCAGGCGCACGCAACGGCCTTCCTTCAGATCGATGGCGGGAAAGAGGATCATGGCCGCCAAGCCAAGAAGTTCGAGATCAGCTTGAGGCCGAGTTTTTGGCTCTTTTCGGGATGAAATTGCGTGCCCGCGATGTTGTCGCGAGCCACCATGGCGGTGATGCGCCCGCCATGATCGGTTTCAGCGACGAGGTCCTTCGCATTCCCGACGCGCAAGTGAAACGAATGCACGAAATAGGCGTGCCACCCGGCCTCGCTCGTCGGAATTCCGGCAAGCAAAGGGTGCTCGACGCGCTGCAGGATCGTGTTCCACCCCATGTGGGGAATCTTCACGGTCGGATCACGAGGCTCGATCGGGACGACCTCGCCGCCGATCCAGCCGAGGCCCGGAACCGTGCCATATTCGAGGCCGCGCTCGGCCAAGAGCTGCATGCCGACGCAAATGCCGAGGAAGGGCGCTCCGCGCCGTCTGACCGCCTCGTCGAGCGCTTCCGCCATGCCGCTGACGGCGCGAAGCCCCTGCGCGCAATCGCCGAAGGCGCCGACGCCCGGCAGCACGATCCGATCGGCGAGGCGCACGGCGGCAGGGTCGTCCGTCACCTCGACCGCGGCCGAAAGCGCCGTCTCCCGCGCGGCGCGCTCGAAAGCCTTGCGCGCCGAATGCAGATTGCCGGAGCCGTAATCGACGATAGCTACCTTCATCGCCCGCGATATTCCGGGAAAAGTCCGACGACCTCTTCTCCGGCCGGCCCGCGCCTGCGGAAGCCCGGCTCCGGAGCAGAAGGCGGGGACGCCGGTTGGGGCTCCGGTTGGGGCGAGGCCGCATGACCGAAGAAGATTGCTTCGGCATCGGTGAGATCTCTTGCTGCGACGCTGCCGCGCTCGACATGGCCACGACGCTGCAAGCCGAAGCGGCGCAGATTGGGCGCTTCGAGCCCGACCAGGAGGGCAAGCACGAGCTGCGCCAATATTTGCGTCTCGGAAGGAAGTTGAAGCGCGCGGCCAATTCCCGCCAGAACGGCGCCGAGCGCGAGGATCGCAAGCGCCGGCAGCCAAAGCCCGCGCCACAAGCACCAAAGAGGGCCAAGAAGGAATGCCCAGAAATGAAAGCCGTCGCGAACGAACACCGCGCCGTCGAGCGCATGCCCTGGCGGCGCCGCGCTGCTGTTTTGGGGCAAATACACCGTGAAGAGCCGCATTCTCGATCCTTTCGGGGCCGATCTTGCCGGACCCATTTCTCGAATGGCCTTTCTCTATAACGCGCCCTTGGTGGAGGGCACGCGATCCGCCTCCCGTGGATCGAGGGCGACGGCCTGGCGCAGAGCGCGCGCGAGACCTTTGAAAAGCGCCTCGGCCAAATGGTGGTCGTTGACGCCGCACTGAATTTCCGCGTGCAGCGTGATCCGGGCATTCACCGCGAAGGCCTGGAACCATTCGCGCACGAGCTGCGTGTCGAAGCTGCCGATCCGCGAGGACGCAAAGGGCGCCTCGAAGACGAGAAAGGGGCGACCGGAGACATCCACCGCGACGAGCGCCAGCGCCTCGTCCATCGGCAGGCGGATATCGCCGTAACGGCAAATCCCCTTCTTGTCGCCGAGCGCCTTCGTGAAGGCCTCACCGAGCGCAATGCCCACATCCTCGACCGTATGATGATCATCCACATGTGTATCGCCCTTGGCCTTCACGGTGAGATCGAAAAGGCCGTGGCGGGCGAAAAGGGTCAACATATGGTCGAGAAAGCCGACGCCGGTCTCGATTTCGGCGCGGCCTTGCCCGTCGAGGCCGATCGTGACCTCGATCTTCGTCTCCGCGGTTGAGCGGCTCACCTTGGCGTGGCGCATGAGTCATTTTCCGGTGGCGACGCGGCATTCCTGAAACGGGAGCATCGAGAAGGTCGACGCATCCGGTTTCGCCCCCCTGCCATACCGCATCCTCTCGGCGCAAAATAACAATAATTTTCGGGCCGCTTCCTGGGCGCGTGATTTGGCGGGGCAAGCCTCGGAACGCGGCGAGCCCGATGGCCGGCCGCCCTATGACGCCTCCACCAATCCAAGCCGCGCGAGATCGCGCCTGAGGCTCGCGGCATCGCTGAATTGGACCGCCTCCATGCCCACGCGTCTTGCCCCCTCCACATTGCGCGCCGAATCATCGACGAACAGACAGCGCGAGGCTTCGCGGGCGTAGCGATCGAGAAAAAGCCGGAAGATCGCCGCGTCCGGCTTCAAGAGCCCCTCGTGCCCCGAGACGATGATCCCCTCGAACTCGCGCAAGAAGGGAAAGCGGAGAAAGGTCTCGTCATATTTCTCCCGCGAGAAATTCGTCAGCGCAAACAACCCGATGCCTTTTTTCTTCAGCTGCGGCAGGAGCTCGATGCTGCCCGCGATTTCACCAGCGATCGTCTCGTGCCAGCGCTCGTCGAACGCCCGAATCTCGCGCTCCCATTCCGGATGGCGCGCGACGAGCTCCCGCACGGCCTCGGCGAAGGAGCGGCCGCGATCCTGCTCCAAATTCCAGGCCGGCGTGCAGATATTCGCAAGGAACCACTCCATGCGCTCTTCGTCGGCGAAGAGCTTGCGGTAGAGATGGCGGGGATTCCAGTCGAGCAGGACGTTGCCGACGTCGAAAATGACGGTGTCGATCCTTGGCATCTCGGCTCTTGATCTGATGAGTAACGCCGGCGGCCCTGCCGGGTCGCGAGCCCCTATCCGATCGCCGAGGAAAATTCTAGGTTTTGAGGTCACGCGAGGCGCGCCGACATCGGCACGCTTACGTCTTTTGGCGCCCCGAGCTGGTGTGGCAACCGGAAAGAGCAGGGGAGAAGCTGGCGCCGGGCCTCGCGCCCGCTATGATCCATCAAGCCGCGAAAGCTCTATGGCCTCATCCATGTTTCGCCTCGCCCATCTCTCCGATCCGCATCTTGGGCCCTTGCCGCCGGTGCGCTTGCGTGAGCTCATGAATAAACGGCTCACGGGATACGCCAATTGGCGGCTCGGACGCGCGGACGCGCAGGACATGGACATTCTTTCCACGCTGATCGCGGATGTGAAGGCCGAGCGGCCCGACCACATCGCGGTGACGGGCGATTTCGCCAATATCGGGCTCGCGTCAGAATTCGCGACGACGCGCCGCTTCCTCGAAAGCTTGGGCACGCCCGAAGGCGTGAGCGCCATCCCGGGCAATCACGACATTTATGTGAGCGGTTCGGCCGCGGCGCTCACCCCCGCGATCGGCCCCTGGATGCAAAGCGACGGGAAGAGCGAACCGAGCTTTCCCTTTCTCAAGCGTCGCGGCCGGGTGGCGCTCATCGGCCTTTCTACGGGCGTGCCGACCCCCGTCTTCGTCGCCGCCGGACGGCTCGGCTCGGCTCAAATCGAACGGCTCGACGCGCTCCTGGCCAGGCTTCGCCAGGAAGAGGTGATCCGCATCGTCCTTATCCATCACCCTCCCCATAAGGGCGGTGCGCGGCGCCTGCGCCAGCTCACCGACGGGGCGCGTCTGCGACAGACGCTTGCCCGGCGCGGATGCGAAGCCGTGTTGCACGGCCATAACCATCGCGCCTCGATCGCCTCGGTGCCGGGGCCGGACCAACCCATCCCGGTCATCGGCGCCCCTTCGGCCTCCGCCCGGCCGAACCGCACGCACCGTCCCGGCTGGTGGCTCATCGAGATCGATGAGAAGGCAAGGCCCGAGACGGCGGTGAGCCCCAGTTTGCGGCTCTATGACACGGCGCTCGCGCGTTTCGCCGAACATGAGCCTGTCGCCGAAGCCTCGGCGCGACTTCGCCGATATTCCTTCGGATGAGGCGGGCCCCGGGGCCTCGCCGGAAAGCTTGCAAATTCTGATCTCGGCGAAATCCTGAGTGAAGCGGGCTCGCGAACGCCGAGAATTGTTGGCGCCTCGCTTGCCGGGCGCATGCTAGATTATCTGCGTCTAGACCAAGGGCATCCCGGAGAACCAAGGCTGATGCATTCCTCGCTCCGTCTTCCTTCGCGACGCGCCGCGATGCTCGCTTGTGCCGCTGCCTTGTTGCCGCGGACGCTGGCGAACGCGCAGGACGGTCTCGAGAAGGTGAAGCTCGGCTCGCTGCGTTTCGTTTCATCCGGGGCGGTGTTCATCGCGCTCGAGCGCGGCTACTTCAAGGACGAAGGCCTCGACATCGTCGTCACCTTCTTCGACGCGGCTCAGCCCGTTGCGGTCGCGACGGCGTCCGGCGACCTCGATCTTGGCGTCACGGCCTTCACCGGCGGCTTCTTCAACCTCGCGGGCAAGGGCGCACTGAAGATCATCGCGGCCCAGGCCAAGGAGGCGAAGGGCTATGAGGGCAATGTGGTGCTCGTGTCGAACGCGGCCTGGGACAAGGGCTTTCATGATGTGAGCCAATTCGGCGGGCATTCGATCGGCATCACGCAGATCGGCTCCTCCTTCCACTATCAGATCGGCCAGATCGCGGCGGCAAGAAACATTGATCTCAAAGGCATCACCATCCGGCCCTTGCAGTCGCTTCTCGCCATGGCGGCTGCGCTCAAGACCGGCCAGGTCGATTCCATCATCATCGCGCCGCATCTCGCCCGCGCGATGATCGAGAACGGCGATGCGAAGCCGATCGCGCGCTATTCGGACATCGACGAATATCAATTCGGAGGCCTGTTCACGACGCCCAAGGCGATCGCCGCGAGGCGCCCGATGCTCGAGAAATTCGTCAGGGCCTATCAAAAGGGCGCGCAAGAATATTTCGACGCGCTCTTGAGGCGCGATGACCACGGCCGCCGCGTCTTCGACGAGAAGGCTGCCGAAACCGCCGCGCAGATCGCCAAATATGTGTATCCGACCGAGCCTGCCGCGAAAGCCGCGACGCTGGTCGAGGCTTCGGCCTTCTATGTGGACCCGCAAGCGCGGCTCGACGTCGCCGATATCCTCAAGCAAATCGCCTGGTACAAGGCGCAGGGGCTGGTGGCGCCGGAAGTGGACGGGCGGTCCTTCCTCGACCTTTCCTTCGTCAAGGGCCATTTCAACGCTGGGTAAGGTAAGCTTGCGCATGATGCGCCAATACGAGCTCGTCGATCGGGTCAAAAGATACAATCCCGATACGGACGAGGCCCTTTTGAACCGTGCCTATGTCTATGCGATGAAGGCGCATGGCGCGCAAAAGCGCGCCTCGGGAGATCCGTATTTCTCCCATCCGCTCGAGGTCGCCGCGATCCTCACCGATCTGCATCTCGACGATTCCACGATCGTCGCGGCGATGCTCCACGACACCATCGAGGATACGGCGGCGACGCGCGAAGAGATCGATCAGCTCTTCGGGCATGAGATCGCGACCTTGGTCGAGGGCCTCACCAAGCTGAAGCGCCTCGACCTCGTGTCGATGCGCGCGGCCCAGGCCGAAAATCTCCGCAAGCTTCTCCTCGCCATCTCCGAGGATGTGCGCGTGCTCCTGGTGAAGCTCGCCGACCGCCTCCACAACATGCGCACCTTGCATTTCGTGCCCGCCGACAAGCGCGGGCGCGTCGCCCAGGAGACCTTGGACATCTACGCCCCGCTCGCGGGCCGCATGGGCATGCAGGACATGCGCGACGAGCTCGAGGAGCTCGCCTTCAAGGAGCTGATGCCCGAGGCGCATGACACGATCGTGCACCGCCTCTCCGACATCTCGGGCCGCAGCGAGGCGCTGATCTTCGAGATCGAGGCCGCGCTCTCGCGCAGCATGGAGGCCCAAGGCGTCAATGCGACCGTGAAAGGCCGGCTCAAGAAGCCCTATTCGGTCTGGCGCAAGATGAATGCCAAATCGATCGCGCTCGAGCAACTCTCCGATATTTTCGGCTTTCGCGTGATCGTCAAGGACACGGCCGAATGCTACCGCGCGCTCGGCGTCGTCCATACGAGCTGGCCGATGGTGCCGGGCCGCTTCAAGGATTACATCTCCGTGCCGAAGCAGAATGATTACCGTTCGCTGCACACGACGGTCGTCGGCCCGGCGCGCCAACGGGTCGAATTGCAGATCCGCACCGGCGAGATGCACAAGATCGCCGAGCTCGGCATCGCGGCCCACGCGCTCTACAAGGATGGGCTCTCGCCGGACAAGCGCCGCCTTGCGGCGGAAAGCTCCGCTTTCGCCTGGCTGCGCCGCACCATCGCCAATCTCGCCGAAGGCGACCCCGAGGAATTCCTCGAGAACACCAAGCTCGAGCTGTTTCACGATCAGGTCTTCTGCTTCACGCCCAAGGGCCGCCTGATCGCGCTGCCGCGCGGCGCGACGCCGATCGACTTCGCCTACGCGGTCCATACCGAGCTCGGCAACGGCATGGTCGGCTGCAAGATCAACGGCCGACTCGCGCCGCTCGTTTCGGAGCTGCGCAATGGCGACGAGGTCGAGGTGCTTTCGACCGATAGTCAGGCGCCGCCCGCGGCTTGGGAATCACTCGTCGTCACCGGAAAGGCGCGCGCCGCGATCCGGCGCGCGACCCGCATCGCTGTGCGCCGGCAATATGGCGGCCTCGGCCGCCAGCTCGTCGAACGCGCTTTCCAGCGGGTGGGCCGCGCCTATAGCGACGACAATCTCAAGGCCGCCTTGCCGCGCCTCGCGCGCGCTTCCGTCGAGGATGTGCTGGCCGCCGTCGGCCGCGGCGAGATGGCCTCGAGCGACGTGCTGCGGGCGCTCTACCCCGATTATCACGGGGAGCGCGCCCATATCGTCTCCGAGCCGCCGCCGAAGGATCCGGGCTGGTTCTCCTTCCCCAAATCGCTCGGCCTGATCTTCAAGCCGGCCGCTTCGCCCGGCAAGACGCAACCGATGAGCGATGTTCCCGTGATCGGGCTCGACGCCGATGTGCCGGTGCGCTTCGCCGAAGGAGGGTCTGTCCCCGGCGACCGGATCGTCGGCATATTGACGCCCGGCGAGGGCGTGACGGTCTATCGCATCGATTCCCCCGAGCTCGCGCGTTTCGAGAATGCGCTCGATCAGTGGTTCGATGTGCGCTGGGACGTCGACGGCAAGAACGCCCGGCGCTTTCCGGCCCGCATCATCGTCGTTTCCATCAATGAGCCGGGTTCGCTCGCCCAGGTGGCAGCGGTCGTCGCCGAGCATGACGGGAATATCGAGAACATCACCATGACCCGGCGCACGGATGATTTCGTCGAGATGACGATCGACATCTCGGTCTGGGATCTCAAGCATTTGACCGCGATCCTCGCGCAATTGCGCAGCAAGCCCGTGGTCAACAGCGCCGAGCGCGCCCACGGCTGAGCGGATGGCGGGCCGCGTTCGCGGAACCAGTTCCGCGCTGCGGCGTTCCCCTGCCGGCTGGGGTGGAAGGGCGCGCCGCTACCGCGCGTGCCGTCTACGGTCTTGGATGCCTTGGTCGGAAGGGCGCCCGAACCGCAAGGGCCAAGAGGCTCCGATCGATCCGGCGACAAAATCGACAGGCCCTCCGCATGAGCGTCCACCCACTTGACGAAATCGCGACGCGATCGGCCGACGCCCGGCTCATCGGCGCCATTTTTCGCAAGCTCGCCCAGTTCCGCGAAGATTATGACGAAAGGTTTCTGCACGAGCTCTTCGCGATGCTCCGCCGCCGCATGCCCGAGCACCAGGCCGACAAGGTGATGTCGGACGCGCTTGCCATGGACAATGAGATTCGTTTCCGCCTGCGAGGTGGACCTTCGCTCGATGAGGACGGCCCGGACTTTCCCTGCCCGCACGCACAGGCGTTGACGAGGCTGATTGCGCATGCGGGTGCGCGCGACCATAGTCTTGCGGCCGCGGCGGCCGAAGAGCTCGGAATCGAAAACCACCGCATTTTGCGCAAATATGCTTCGGTACTCGCATCGAGCTTGGCGCAAGGAGGCATCGAGATCGGATGGGAAGGCGCGGCCGCAACCATGCCGATGACTGCGCGCGGCACGCCGGACGTCGATTTTCGCCTTTGAAAAACCTCCTCGCGGCGGGCGCGCTCGCCTTGGCGCTCCTGCCGGTTGAGGCCGCCTTCGGGGCCGTGCCTGACAATTCCGCCGCCCCTTCCGACGCAATCTTCGTTGCCGAGATCGTGGTGCTCTTGATCGTCGGGCGTGCCTTGGGCGAGCTGATGCACCGCCTCGGGCAACCCGCGATCGTGGGGCAATTGCTTGCCGGCGTCCTGGTCGGCAGCTCGGTGCTCGGCGCTCTTTGGCCCGGCGGCGAGGCGCTCTTGTTTCCCCGCAATGCCGCCCAGCGCAGCATGATCGACGGCGTCGGCCAGCTCGGCGTGCTCATGCTCCTCCTGCTCACCGGAATGGAGACCGACCTCGAGCTCGTCTCGAAGGTAAAACGCGCCGCCGCGAGCGTCTCGATCACGGGCATCGCCGTGCCTTTCCTTTGCGGCTTCCTGACGGGTGAGTTCCTCCTTCCCGACAGCCTCTTGCCCACCCCCGAGCGCAGGCTGGTGACCGCCCTTTTCCTGGGGACGGCCTTATCGATCTCCTCGATCAAGATCGTCGCCATGGTGGTGCGCGAGATGAACTTCATGCGCCGCGACCTCGGCCAGGTGATCATCGCCTCGGCCATCATCGAGGATTCCATCGGCTGGATCGTCATCGCCATCACCTTCAGCCTCGCGACCCAAGGCAAGATCGACGCCGGCTCGCTCGCGCGCAGCGTCGGCGGCACGGCGGCTTTCCTTATCGTGAGCCTGACGCTCGGCCGCAAAGTGGTGCACACCCTCATCCGTTGGGCGAACGATCGGCTGATGAGCGAGCTTCCGGTGATCACCGTGATCCTTGTGATCATGGGGGCGATGGCGCTGACCACTCATCTGATCGGCGTGCACACCGTGCTCGGCGCCTTTGTGGCCGGCGTGCTCATCGGCGAATCGCCGATTCTCACCCGCCACATCGAAGGCGAGCTGCGCGGGCTCATCACGGCGCTTTTCATGCCGATCTTCTTCGCGCTCGCCGGGCTCAACACCGACATCACGATCTTGAACAATCCGCATCTTCTCCTGGTGACGCTCGGTCTCATCCTCATCGCCAGCATCGGGAAATTCGGCGGCGCTTTTCTCGGCGGTGAAATCGGCGGCCTCACGAAACGCGAATCACTCGCGCTCGGCATCGCCATGAACGCCCGCGGCTCGACCGAGGTGATCATCGCCTCGATCGGCTTGTCGATCGGCGCTCTCACCTCCGACCTCTATACGATCATCGTTGCCATGGCGATCGCGACCACGATGGCGATGCCGCCCACCTTGCGCTGGGCGCTCGGGCGACTGCCGATTCGTCCGGACGAGAAGCAGCGGCTCGAACGCGAGGAATTCGAGGCGAACGGCTTCGTCGCCAATATCGAGCGCATTTTGCTCACTGTCGACGACAGCCCGAGCGGCAAGCTCGCCTCGCGCCTGGCCGGGCTCGTGGCGAGCCCGCGCGGGCTCCCGACCACGACCTTGCGCGTCGTCGAAGGGCGGAGCCTGGTCGGCGCGGCGGCAGAAGCGGCGACCGTCTCGGGCGTTTCGCCCCCGACCACGGGGGCCCCGCGGGGCGCGGCGCCCCCGCCAGACCAAGCGGTCGCGAGCGAGGCTCGCAAGGGCTATGATTTGTTGATGGTCGGGCTCGAACCGGCAAAGGCCGAGGCCGGGGGCTTTCATTCCGAGATCGTCGAGGTGTCACGAAGCTTCGAAGGCACGGTCGGCGTGGTGGTCGCGCGCGGCGCACTCAGAGAGCGCCCCTCGCGCTCGCGGCTCAACATCCTGGTTCCCGTCAACGGCAGCAATGTGTCGCGGCGCGCGGCGGAATTCGCCTTCGCGCTCGCCCACATCGAGAATGCGGTCGCGACCGTCGTCTATGTGGCGCCCACCGCAAGCACGCGTGGCGGGAGCCGCCGCCTCGGGCGCTCCCTCCTGTCGCGGCGCCATGAAGATTCGATACTGAAGGACATCACCACGCTTGCCGACCGTCACGGCGCCGCCATTCGCACCGTCGTGCGCGTGGCGGACGCGGCCGACAACGCGATTTTACGTCAGGCCCGCCGCGCAGGCCACACGCTCATCGTGCTCGGCGCGACGAAACGACAAACCGACACGCTCATCTTCGGCACGCTCGCCAATGCGCTGCTCGAGGGTACCGAGCAATCCGTCCTGTTCTTGGCAAGTTGAACTTTGGCAAGTTGAACTTTGGCCCGTTGAGCCTTGGCCCGTTAAGCTTTGGCCCCGTTGAGCTTTGGCGAGCTGAACCTTGGCGAATTGAGACGCAAGCGCCGTCATGACCCTGACCATAATGTCGCCAGCACGCCGTGCGACGGCATGAAGTCTTGCCACTGGTCGTTTGGAGAAAAGGGCGAAGTATTTGCTGGAGCCGGACCTGGACCCGAAAGCCGATACCGGTTTTCCGGATCCTGTCGTAAAGGCACCATTCAAGGGCAAACAATATGACGATCACTGAGGAGCCGCGTCGGAAAACGAGCGAATCCGCGTCCGCGCGGCCGCTCGTCGTCGCGATCGCGGCGTCGGCCGAGGGCTTGCCCGCCTTGACCGAGCTTCTCGCGGCGCTTCCAAGCGACAAGCGATTGACCTGCATCATCGTCCAACGCGCAAGCCCGGACGGGCGCGAGATCGATGCCGAGGCCTTGGCCCGGCTCACCGATTTTACGGTAGCGCCGATCGTCGACGGGGGGTCCATCCTGCCCGGTCATCTTTATGTGACGCCGGGCCGATCCGTCGTCGGAATAAGGAAGGGCGGGTTCCGGTTGCGCCCGGCTCAAAACTCGGGCGAACGCCGATTTGCGGCCGATGCCGTCTTCCGTTCGATCGCCCGGAACCTCGGTTCGCGCGCCGTCGGCGTCGTCCTTGCGGCGGAAGGGTCGGACGGCTTCATCGGCCTCGAGGCGATCGGGGCCGCCGGCGGCATGACGATGGTGCAAGCCCCGGAAGAAGATGCCGAGGCGCTGGCTGCCGGTTGCGTCGATCATGTGCTGCGCCCCACCGGCATCGCGCACGCGATTGTCGATTACCTGCGGTTCTGGAGCGAAGCGGAAGAAGGCAAAAGGCCTTGGCTGAGACGAAGGCGAATCCAGGAACAGCTCGTTGCGATTTGCGCCTTCCTGCGTGAGCAGACGGGCATCGACTTCAAGCATTATCGCACGACGACGCTGTTGCGGCGCATCGAGCGGCGCATGCATGTGCTGCGCCTCGACAAGGCGGATGCCTATGTCGAGCGCCTCACGAGCGAGCCGAGGGAAGCCCATGTGCTCGCCCGCGAACTGCTGATCGGAGTCACGGCTTTCTTCCGCGACCCGGAAGCTTTCGCCTCGCTCGCCGATAATGCGCTTTCGCCGCTCTTCGAGAACCGCTCGCCGGCCGACACGGTGCGCATCTGGGTTGCCGCCTGCGCCACCGGAGAGGAGGCCTATTCCATCGCGATTCTCGTTCGCGAGATGCTGGAGAGAAGCGAAAATCCACCAAGGGTGCAGATCTTCGCCACCGACGTGAACGGGCGCGCCTTGTCGGTTGCGCGGCGCGCGCTTTACCCGCTAGGCGTCGCGGCCAATCTCTCGCCCGAACGGCTCGCCCGCTTTTTCGTCAAGCGCGGCCGCCGCCTCCAGGTCGCGCAGGAATTGCGGGAGATGGTGACGTTCTCGGCTCACAACGTCATCGCCGATCCGCCGTTCTCCCGCCTCGATCTGATCTCCTGTCGCAATCTGCTGATCTATCTCGGCGGACATCTGCAGAAGAAGCTCATCCCGCTCTTCCACTACGCCTTGCGCAGAGGCGGTTATCTCTTCCTCGGCTCATCCGAGAGCTTGGGCGGCCATGGCGACCTGTTCCGCGATATCGACGCGCATCATCGCCTGGTGCAGCGCAAGGAGACGGTTCTGCGCACACCCGGAGAGGTCCAGGGAACGGGGCGGGCCGGTCCGCCCGGCCTGCGCGATAGCGACACCCGGCCGGGCGTCGACCTCGGCGGCTTGGCCCAGCGCATCATCCTCGACGAGTTCGGGCCGCGCTACGCGATCGTGAACGAGGAAGGGCAGGTCGCCTATTTGTCCGAAGGGGTCGAACGGTTCATTCAGCCGCCCGCCGGCGCCTTCACGAACGACATCCTGCGCATGGCGCGCCGAGGCCTCGGCGTTGGCTTGCGGACGACTTTTGCCGAGGCGTTGCGCAACCGGCGCATGGCGGTGCGCGAAATCGCCATGCACACTTCCGAAGGCCCTGAGCGGATCCGACTGACGGTTCAGCCGATGCCCGAGCTCGGCCTCGAGGAAGGCCTCTACATGTTGGTCTTCGAAGGGCTCGGCGCGGCTTCCTCCTCGGCGCGCGCCGACCAGCCGAGCGCCAGACCTGATGCCGATCGCGTCATCGAGCATCTCGAGCAGGAGATGCTGCGCGCCCGAGAAGACCTCGATCGTACGGTCCAGGATCTCGAAGCGGCGAACGAGGAGTTGAAATCCTCGAATGAAGAGCTCCTCTCGATGAATGAGGAGCTGCAATCGGCGAATGAAGAGCTCGAGACCTCGAAGGAGGAGACACAAGCCGCGAACGAAGCCTTGTGGGCCGCCAATCTCGATCTCGGCAATCATTTGCGTTCGATCCGGATCGCCACGATCTTTCTCGACCGGCACGGCTCGATCCGCGGCTTCACGCCGCCGGCGGGCGAGATCTACCATCTCGTCACCGCGGATGTCGGCCGGCCGCTCTCGCATTTCAGCCATCTGCTCGTCGATCCCCCGCCCTTGCCCGATCCCGATTCGATCGGGCAGGAGCCGGTCGAGGAGGAGGTGCGAACGCTCGATGGGCGCTGGTTTACGCGCCGCGTTCTTTCCTATCTCGACAAGAGCGGCGCGGTCGACGGCCTCGTCGTGACCTTCCTCGATGTGACGCGGCGCCGGCGTGACGACGAGAAGTTGCGCCTGGCCGAGGAAAGCCGCGGCATCGCGCTCGACGCCGCCGCCATGGGGATGTGGTGGTGGGATGCGGGTGGAGGAGAGATTATCGCCGACGAACGGGTTCAAGAGCTCTTCGGTATATCCCAGAGCGAACGCGGATGGACGCGCCAAACCTTCCTGTCGCGCATCGATCCGCGCGATCGAGGCCGCATCGAGGCCGCCATGCGCTACGCACGCACCGGCAAAAACCGCCACAACCTCGAATTTCGGATTACGGGGCCGGACGGATCGACGCGCTGGCTCACCTCGATCGGCCGTCGCGCCGAGGGCAGCGAGGCGAAGTGGAGCGGCGTGATCTTCGACATCACGAGCCGCAAGGAGATGGAGGAAGAGGCCAAGCGCGCCACGCAGCTTCTCGACAACGTGTCGCAGGTCACGGACGACCTCATCTACGTCAAGGATCGCGAGAGCCGGCTGCTCTTCGCCAACCCGGCGATGCATCGGCTGACCGGACGAGCGTCGTCGGGGAAAATGTCCGACTGGCATAGGCACGGCACGGAGGCCGAGGCCATCGTCGCCAATGACCGGAAGGTCATGGAGAGCAAGACCGGCGCGGTGTTCGAAGAGGCGTTCACGCCCCCTGACGGCAAGACGCGCTTCTTCTCCTCGAACAAGAAACCCTTGCTGGGCCCGGACGGCTCCGTCATCGGCATCGTCGGCGTCTCGAGCGATATCACCGAATACAAGCGTATTTTGGCCGAGCGCGACCGGCTCATCGCCGAGGTCGAGAGCGAGCGAGCCCGCCTTGCGGCGATCCTCAAGGGTCTCCCGGCAGGTGTCGTGATCGCCGAAGCGCCATCGGGCAAGATCTCGCTCGTCAATGACACCGCCGCGACCCAGCTCGGCGAATGGGTGCAAAACATCGATCCCTTCACCGACGCACCGGCCTTCGGCGTGAAGACGGCCGATGGGCGGGTCTTGCCGCCCTCGGAGTTTCCGCTGGCGCGGGCGTTGCGCGGCGAAAGCTTCAGCGGGGATGAAATCGAGTTCACGCGGCCCGACGGCGTGCGCATCTTCTTCAACGTCTCCGCGACGCCGATCTGCGATGCGTCGGGAGCCATCACCGCCGGCATGGTTGCCTTGGTCGACGTCGGCGCGCGCCGGGAGGCCGAGACCTTGCTCGCGGCGAGCGAGCGCAATTATCGCATGCTTGTCGAGCAAGCCGCCGTCGGCATCGAGCAGGCGTCGCTCGACGGCAGGCTCATCGCCATCAACGACCAGCTTTGCGTCATGCTGGGCTACTCGCGCGAGGAATTGCTGGAAAAGACGTTCGTCGACATCTCCGATCCCCTCGACGTTCCCCGCGAGCGACGCCGGCAAAGGCGGCTCTACGCCGGAAAGGTCGACAGCTACGTCTTCGAGAAGCGCTATGTGCGAAAGAACGGGACGCGGCTTTGGGCTCGCGTGACATCCTCGCTCATGCGCGACGAGGCCGGAACGGTGCTTTACCGCCTCTCGATCATCCAGGATGTCTCCGAGCTTCGGCGCGCGCAGCAGGAGCTGCATGAAAGCGAAGCGCGCTATCGTGCCACGTTCGAGCAGGCGGCGATCGGCATCGCCCATGTCGGGCTCGACGGCGGATGGCTCGCGGTGAACGACAAGCTGTGCGCCATCACGGGCTACTCGCGCGAGGAGCTGCTGCGCAAGCGCTTCCAGGACATCACCCATCCCGACGATATCGACCGCGACCTCGCCGAGATGACCGAGCTGATCGCCGGCCGCAGCAAGATCATGAGCCGCGACAAGCGCTATCTACGCAAGGATGGCGCCATCGTCTGGATCCGCCTCACCTCGGCGCTGGTGCTCACCGACGACGGAAAGCCCGCCTATCTCATCTCGGCCGTCGAGGACGTCACCCGGAATTTGCAGGCCGCCGCGACCGATGCGCGCCTCGCCGCCATCGTGCGCAGCTCCCAGGACGCCATCTACAGCTTCGATCACGACAATATCATCGGCAGCTGGAACAGCGGCGCCGAACGGTTGTTCGGCTATCGGGCGGACGAGATCATCGGCCGGAGCCGCTCCCTCCTGACGCCGCCGCACAGGATGCGTGAACTCCACGAGCCGCTCGCTTTCGGCGACGACAACATCATTTCCACCGAGAGCGAACGCAAGCGCAAGGACGGGACCGTATTCCCTTGCGTGGTGACGAAGAGCCAGATCTTCGGCGCGGACGGCCAATTGCTCGGCTTTTCCTCCACGGTTCGCGACATCACGGAACGCCGCCTGGCGGAGGAGCGCCAGCGCTTGATGGCGCGCGAGCTCGTGCATCGCGTCAAGAACTCCTTCGCGGTGATCCAATCGATCGTGCGCCAGACGCAGCGCTCGACGCCCGATCCTGAGGCTTTCGCCGAAGCCTTCGGCGGGCGCCTTGCCGCGATGGCGGCTTCGCACGACCTCTTGACCGATCGGCATTGGGAGGGCGCGTCGCTGCGCGAGCTCATCGCGAGCCAGCTCGCCGCCTTCTCGGCAGGAGCGGAAAAGCGCGTCCATGTGCAAGGGCCGGAGGTCACGCTCGACACATCGCTTGCCGTTCCGCTCGGCCTTGCGCTGCATGAGCTTGCCACCAATGCGACAAAATACGGGTCGCTTTCGATCCCCGGCGGCAGTGTCGAGCTCTCCTGGACCGTCGGCCAGGCAAATGGCGCCGAAAGCTTGTCGCTGATCTGGCGTGAGACCGGCGGACCGCGCGTGAGGGCTCCCTCGCGTCGCGGCTTCGGCACGAGCCTCATCGAACGCGGCTTGCCGGACGCGCGCATCGAGCGGCGCTTCGATCCGGACGGCCTCGTCTGCCGGATCGAGCTTTTCACCAGCGGGGGCGCGGAAACGAAATGAGCTTGCGGCGCTCAACGCATCATGCCCGTGCGCAAGCCCCAACAGCTTGAAGCCGATCAGCTGGCGAGCGGGAACGCGTGGAGGCGGTGACGCTCAAACCGCCCCGCCCATGCCACGAAGGCGGGCATCCAGGTCTTCTTAGGCATGGTGCCAGGGTATGGATTCCCGCTTTCGCGGGAACGAGCGGGGTAAGGTTGATTCACACCCGGAACAAATCGGTCTTCCCGGCGTTCTTCCGGCATATCGCTTCTCCCGCGAAGCAGGAGCCTGAGCGGGGCCGCGATCGGCTCGAAGCAGATCTTCAAGAAGAAAACCTCGGGAGAATGGCGATGGCTGGCCTTTTCCTCACGATCCTGCTCGCACCCTTGCCCGTGATGCTCATCATGGCGGGAAGGGAATTGCTCTGGCATCACCACCCCGCCCCCCTGGCGCGCAAGACCATTCCGATTTCGATCCGCGCTCGCAGGTGAGCGGCTCGGCCGGATGAAGCCGCGCCGCCGAGGCCCGCGCCTTCGCGGCCTGGCAAGCTTGAGGCTTTCCGGCCGGCCTACAGGGCGCATGGATGGCGTCGCCGCGCTCCGGACGAAGCGTGAGTTTTGATCCCCAGCCTTAATGGAGTATCCAACTCAGGGGACAAAACGCTCTTTTCGTTCTTCGCTCCTGGAATTTTTCATGGCGCACCCAGCATCCTTTCCGAAGCCTCTGCCGCAGCTATTTCCCAACACTTATGAATTCGAGTCATCGCCCATGGTGAAGCCGACAGGCTTCCGGGAATATGACGCGCGATGGCTTTTCGAAAAAGAAATCAACCTGATGGGCGTCGAGGCCCTCGGCATGGGCCTCGGCACGCTGATCCACGAGATGGGGGTCAGGCCCGAGATCGTCACGGGGCATGATTTCCGCGCCTATTCGTCCTCGATCAAATACGCCTTGGTGTGCGGCTTGATGTCGGCGGGGATGAAGGTGAAGGACATCGGCCTTGCCTTGTCGCCCATGGCCTATTTCGCGCAATTCGCCCTCGATTGCCCTTGCGTCGCCATGGTGACGGCTTCTCACAACGACAATGGCTGGACGGGCGTGAAGATGGGTGCCAACCGGCCGCTCACCTTCGGGCCCGAGGAGATGGGGCGCCTCAAGGAGATCGTGCTCGGAGCCAAGTTCGATCTCCGGGGCGCTGGCGGCTATGAGTTCGTTCCCGATATGCGCGGGCTTTATCTCGCCGATCTCGCCGATCGGCCCAAGATCAAGCGCAAGCTCAAGGTGGTGACCGCTTGCGGCAATGGCACGGCCGGCGCCTTTGCGCCCGAGCTTTTCAAGCGGATCGGCTGCGACGTCGTGGAGATGGACACGAAGCTCGACCACAGCTTCCCCCATTACAATCCCAATCCCGAAGACATGAAGATGCTCCATGCGCTCGCCGAGAAGACGCGCGCCGAGAAGGCCGATGTCGGTCTCGGCTTCGATGGGGACGGCGATCGATGCGGTGTCGTCGACAATGAGGGCAATGAAATCTTCGCCGACAAGATCGGCGTCATGCTGGCGCGCGATCTTTCCAAGCTCCATCCGAACTCGACCTTCGTGGTCGATGTGAAGTCGACGGGGCTTTTCGTCAGCGATCCCGAGCTCAAGGCGCGCGGCGTCAAGGCCGATTATTGGAAGACCGGCCATTCCTATATCAAGCGGCGCGTCAATGAATTGGGAGCGCTCGCCGGCTTCGAGAAGTCAGGGCATTTCTTCTTCAACACACCGGTCGGACGCGGCTATGACGACGGGCTTCTCACCGGGATTCACATCGTCGAGATGCTCGACCGCAATCCGAAAAAATCGATGGCCGATCTTTATCGGGCGCTCCCCAAGACCTGGGGCACCCCGACCATGGCGCCTCATTGTGAGGACGAGGTGAAATACGCAGTCGTCGAGCGCGTCGTGAAGCGCTTCGAGACCATGCGCAGCAAGGGCGAGAAGATCGCCGGCGAGCCGATCCTCGACCTCGTCACCGTCAACGGCGTCCGGGTGACGGCGGAGGACGGCACCTGGGGTTTGGTGCGCGCCTCGTCCAACAAGCCGGAACTCGTCGTGGTGGTTGAAAGCCCGGTCTCGGAAACACGCATGCGGGAGATGTTCGCGGCGGTCGATGGCGTGCTGCGCCAGAACCCCGAGGTCGGCAAATACAACCAGACGATCTGACGCGGGTCCCGAAAAGGGGGAGCCGTTTTCGGAGAGCGTGACAGCTCCTCGCCGGGGCTCGCGCGTCAAGCCGGCGCGGCTTCCCGCTCGGAAAGCCGGACTTCCATCCCGTCCGCGTCCGGTTCGAGATATTCCCGCCAGATCGCCTTTTCTCCGAGCGTGACGACAAAGGCCGCATGGCCCGCGCGTTCTTCCGCCGAGAGGAGCGGGGCGAGCGGCGCCGGCCTTTGCAGAGCCGGGCGATGGGCGGCGTCGGGGAAGCTGCCGTCGGCTGCACCCTCGATCTCGAAGGAGAGGCCGCTCTGGCGTCCTTCGGTGAGCTCGATATAGACCTCGGCGAGGAGCTCGGCGTCGAGCAAGGCGCCATGCTTCACCCGGCTGGAATTATCGATGCCGTAGCGCGCGCATAGAGCATCGAGGCTGTTCGGGGCGCCGGGATGCTTGCGCCGTGCGAGCGCGAGCGTATCGACGACGCGGTCGAAGCGCAGAGGCGGATGGCCGGCGCGCGCGAGCTCGGCGTTGAGGAAGCCGATGTCGAAGCTCGCATTATGGATCACGAGGACGGCATCCCCCAGGAAGTTCAGAAACGCTTCCGCATGCTCGGCGAAGCGGGGCTTGTCGGCGAGGAAGATATCGGAAAGGCCATGCACCTTCTCGGCATCCGCCGACATCGGGCGCTCGGGGTTGATGTAGACGTGAAAGCTGCGGTTCGTCGGAAAGCGGTTGAGAAGCTCGACGCCGCCGATTTCCACGATACGATCCCCGCTCGTGTGGTCGAGGCCCGTTGTTTCGGTATCGAGGATGATTTCGCGCATGGGCTGGGGATTCTAAAGAGGTTTATCCGCGCTGGGAATCGGCGACGCGACGGAAGTCGCGATATTCACGCCTTTCCTTCAACTCTTTCCTTCAACCACGGGCCTTGACGGGCCAAGGCCCGCGAGCTGCCGCGACGGGCGGCCGGCGAGCGCGCGGATGATATCATCCACTTGTCGGCGTGCCGCCGCATGGCTGCGCGAGGTGTCGATCACGAAATGGGCGCGGCGCCGCTTTTCCGCGTCCGGCATTTGGCGTCGCAGAATGGCTTCGAGCCGCTCCTCGGTCATGCCGGGGCGGGCAAGGACCCGCTCGCGTTGCGTCGCCCGTGAGGCGCTGACGACGACCACGGCGTCGCAACGCGCCTCGCCCTGCGTTTCGAACAAGAGCGGAATGTCGAGAACCGCCAATCGGACGCCCTCCGCGCTGAGCGCCGACAGGAATTTCCTTTCCTCGGCGCGCACCAGCGGATGCACGATCGACTCCAGGCGCCGCATCGCCTTCTTGTCGGCGAGCACGCGCTTTGCCAAGAGATCACGATCGACGGTGCCCTCATGCACGGTTCCCGGAAATTCCGCCTCGATGAGAGGCGACGCATCACCTCGGTAAAGGCGCGCGACCGCGTGATCGGCATCGAAGACCGGCACGCCGGCTTGCCTGAAATATCCGGCGGCCGTCGTCTTGCCCATGCCGATCGAGCCGGTAAGCCCGAGAATGAAAGGGGTGACCTGCATCGGCGACAGGCTCAAGCCGCGCTTGCGGGAATATCGGCGGCCACATGGCGGTGAAGCGCCGCGCTGACCGAGGGCCGCTTGCCGAACCAGTGCTCGAACCCCGGGACGGCCTGATGCAGGAGCATGCCGAGGCCGCCGACCGTCGGATGTCCGCGAAGCCGTGCCTCGCGCAACAGCTCCGTCTCGAGCGGCACGTAGACGATGTCGGTGACCAACGCGTTCGGTTTGAGCCCCTCGAGCGCGAAACCATGGCGCGGCTGCCCGACCATGCCGAGGGAGGTCGTGTTGGCGAGAAGATCGACCTGCGGCAGGAGCGAAGGCAAGCGGTCGAGCGTCACGGTTTCAGCAGGGCGGGGCAGGCCGGCGACAAGAACATCGGCTCGCTCCGCCGACCGGTTGGCGATGATCACGCGCTCGACGCCGCAGATCATGAGCCCCATGACGATCGCGCGTGCCGCGCCGCCGGCGCCGAGCACGAGCGCCGTTTGCGTCGCCGCTCGCCATTCCGACATTTCCTGATCGAGATTGGCGATAAATCCATGCACATCCGTATTGTCGCCGTTGAGCCGTCCGCTTTCATCGAGCCAGACCGTGTTGACGGCACCAAGAGACCGCGCGAGATCGGTCGTCTCATCCATCAGATGGAACGCCGCTTCCTTGTGCGGCAGCGTGACGTTGCAGCCAAGGTAACCGCGCTGGCGAAGACCGCGGATGAAGGGGGCGAGCGCCTCGCTCGCGATCCGTTCGCGTCCATAGCTTCCCTCGATACCCAATTCGGCGAGCCAGAAGCCGTGCACCAGGGGTGATCTCGAATGCGAAACCGGGTCACCGATGACGCAGGCATGCTTCATGAATATGCCCTTTGCGGAAATGCCCTTCGCGGAAGACGGCCTATTGCGAACGCCCATCCCGTCGCGGCGACACCGCAGCGGAGCCGGTTTTGCGGGAGCTTAGAGCATCATCTCCAGAACTGTGAACGGATTCCGATAAGGCCATGCTCCACCAACGAGCCGGAGCAAGGCGCGCGCCGACGGATGCCGGATCAGCGCGCCCGGGCCGCGAACCGAACAAGGCCGCACGAACGCAAATAACCGAGAAGGCTCGTGACCGGCAGCCCGAGAATGACGGCGTGATCGCCATCGATGCGCTCGAAAAGAAGCCGGCCGAGCCCCTCCACCCGATAGGCGCCTACGCTCGCCAGGACCTCTTCTCCGACCGTCTCGAGATAGGCCGTGATCTCGGCCTTGCTCAAATCCCGCATCGTGAGCTCGGCGGTCTCGGCGGCTTCGAGCAGAAGCGCGCCGTCGCGGGCAAGCGCGCAGGCGCTGATGAGCCGGTGTCGCATTCCCGCAAGCTCGGCAAGACGCGACGCGGCTTCGACAAGCGTTGCCGATTTGGCGAAGCAGCGATCCTCGAGCGCGAGCACCTGGTCGGCGCCGAGCACGAGGCGGCTCGGCGAGCGGCGCGATACGGCCAGCGCTTTTTGCGCCGCGAGCCGGCGCGCGACGACGCCAGGCAAGGCACCGCGCCGTATCTCCTCGGCCTCGATCGCGCGCTCGTCGACATCGGCCGCGACGGGCTCCGCGCGGATGCCGCAGCTCGCCAAAAGATTAAGCCTCGTCGAGCTCCGCGACGCGAGGATCAATCGTTCCTCGGCCGCCCAAATTGCGCCGCCCTCACCTCTCTTCATTCGACGATGAATTTCAGCCGATGCGCACGGTAGAGGTCGATGACGGTCGCCGCGGTTTCCTCGATCGAACGCCGCGTCACATCGATGACGGGCCAGAAATGGCGCGCGCAGAGCCGGCGCGAGGCTGCGATCTCTTCGGCGACCGCATCGCGATCGACATAAGACGTGTCATTCGTCGCCTTGAGCGAGAGGAGCCGGTTTTGCCGGATCTGCACGATGCGTTCGGGCGTCGCGACGAGCCCGACGATGAGCGCGCGCTTTGTCTCCTCGAGCCCTTCGGGCGGCGCAATGCCGGGGACGAGCGGCACATTGGCGGTCTTGATGCCGCGATTGGCGAGATAGATGCTGGTCGGCGTCTTCGAGGTGCGACTGACGCCGACGAGGATGACATCGGCGGAATCGAAATCCTCCGGAAGCTGTCCGTCATCATGCAGCATGGTGTAGTTCAGCGCGTCGATGCGCTTGAAATATTCCGCGTTGAGGACATGCTGCGCGCCGGCACGCGGCGTCGTCTCGGTGCCGAGATAAGCACCGAACAAATCGGACACGGGCTTGAGCACGGAGAGCGAGGGGCAGCCGATGGTGCGGCACTCCTCCTCGAGCTGACCCGTGAGCTGCGGATCGACCAGCGTATAAAGCACGATGCCGGGCTCGCGCTCGATCTCGCCGATGACGCGGCTCAATTGGTCGCGCGTGCGCACCAAGGGATAGACATGCTCGATCGCGGACACGCCGGGGTAAAGGGCGGAAGCCGCGCGGCTCGCCGCGATCAACGTCTCTCCCGTGGCGTCGGACACGAGATGAAGATGGAAATAATTTCGGCTCATCGCGCCCGGCTTATGCCCACGCCGTGCGCGCGCAAGCTGTGAATCGCTGTGGAAGGAAATGAGCAAGAGCCGAACACGGCTTCTTCCCTTGCATGGCGGGCCGAACTCTTCAACAGGATTGCCCGGCGCCCGGCGCGCTTTTCAAAGCGGGAATGCGTGTGAACTCCGGCGGAAGCTGTGGACGACATGCTGATAACGCGCCGACAGGAACCATCAGATCGTTAAAATTATTGGCTTTTACCGGCAGCTCTCGCGAGCTTTCGCGATGACGTCCCCTTCCCTGCATAAGCAGCAAGCTCGTGCATAAGCCTTGGAGGAAATTGCTCACCGCATTTTGCCCGCCAATAACAAAAGTAAAAGATTCTCATTGGAATTTGATTCTTTGGAGAGCATGTCGCATTCACCTGCCATGACTGCGCCGAAACCCGCTTCACCGAAGCCGATCTTGACCGTCCTCGACGGGACGCGGGTCGACCCTCCGCCGATCTGGCTGATGCGTCAGGCGGGACGTTTCCTTCCCGAATATCGGGCGTTGCGCGCAAAGGTCGGGACGGTGCTCGATCTTGCCTATGCGCCGAAGCTCGCGACGGAAGCGACGCTGCAACCGATCAGGCGGTTCGGCCTCGACGCCGCGATCCTGTTTTCGGACATCCTCGTCGTTCCCGATGCGATGAACCAGAAGGTGAGCTTCGTCGAGGGGGAAGGGCCAAGGCTCGAGGCGCTCGGCGGCCCCGAAGGGCTCGAGCGCCTGGCGGGTGAGATCGATCTTGCCCGGCTCGCGCCGATTTTCGAGACGATAGCGTGCGTCAAGCGTGAGTTGCCACCAGGCTGCGCCATGCTCGGTTTTTGCGGCGCGCCCTGGACGGTCGCGAGCTATATGATCGCCGGCCGCGGCACGCCCGATCTCGCACCGGCGCGGCTCTTCGCCTATCGGCATCCTTCGGCCTTCCGCGAGCTCATCGACCGTTTGGTCGAGGCATCGATCGCTTATCTTTCGGCACAGTTTGCGGCAGGCGTGGAGGCGGTGCAGATTTTTGAAAGCTTCGCCGGCGCCATTCCCCAGGCTTTTCTCGGGGAATGGTCGCTCACGCCGACACGGCGCATCGTGGAAGGGCTGCGCGCGAAGGTGCCGGACGCGCGGATCATCGTCTTTGCCAAGGGCAGCGGGCTTGTGCCCGGTGTCCTCTCGGCGGCGACCGGAGCCAATGCGGTGGGCCTTGACTGGACGGTTGATCCTTGCGCTGCTTCCTTGACGGATGCAAACGTGGAGGCCTCTTCGACACGAAGAACGCCGGTGCAAGGCAATCTCGATCCGTTGGCGCTGGTCGCCGGCGGGGAGCCGCTGACCCAGGGCGTCGAGCGCGTGCTGTCGGGCTTCCGAGACACCCCGCACATCTTCAATCTCGGGCATGGGATTCTCCCGGAGACTCCCGTCGAGAATGTCGAGCGATTACTGGAATTGGTGCGCCAGCCGGCGCGCCGTGCAAGGCAGGTGAGCGCGTGAATACATATAACGTTGTAAAATCACTGCATATCATCAGTATAGTTGCGTGGATGGCCGGCATGTTATACTTGCCTAGGCTTTTCGTTTACCACGTTCAAGCAGCGGCAAATTCGGAGGCACGCGCGACCTTCGCCGTCATGGAAGGCCGGCTTTTGAAGGTGATCATGCTGCCCGCCATGCTGGCGAGCTGGGGTTTTGGCCTATGGCTCGCGGTGATGAGCGGCGCTTGGACGCAAGGCTGGCTGCATGCGAAACTCGCCCTGGTGCTCGTGCTCTCGGGCCTGCACGGCTTCTTCGCCAAGGAAGCGCGAGCTTTGGCGCAAGGCGGTAAGGCGCGAGCGCCACGCTTTTATCGGATCATCAATGAGGCGCCGGCGCTCATCCTCGTTCTGATCGTCTTTCTCGTCGTGCTGAAGCCGTTCTGAGGCAAGAAGCGGGGGTGGCTCGGATGATTCTGCCAAGCCTCCGCGAAGCCAGAAAATACGCCTGAAGCTCGCGGCGAAAGAGACGCTCCCTTGTGCAATGCGGCCAAAACGGCTATATCTAACGAGCGCGATCGGTTCTTCGGTCGTGATTCTCATCGATCGGTGGAGTTTGGCGGCGCCCCGCCGCATCAGCCTCGAGGCTCCTGAACTCCATTACGTCCGATCTTCCCGGATTCGCGTTTCGCCAGCCTCGTCCTCGACGATGGCGTCCAAGGTTTAAGCGATGGCAGAAATTAAACTTCATGATTTGAAGGGTAGAACCCCGACCGAGCTTTTGGCTTTCGCCGAGGAGCTCAAGGTCGAAAACGCAAATTCCATGCGAAAGCAGGAATTGTTATTCGCAATTTTAAAGCAACAAGCGGCCAATCAGGTCGAGATCATCGGAGAAGGCGTCGTCGAGGTCTTGCAGGACGGTTTTGGTTTCCTGCGTTCTCCCGAGGCCAATTATCTCGCCGGGCCCGACGATATTTACGTTTCCCCGTCACAAATCCGGCGGTTTGGCCTCAGAACCGGCGATACGGTCGAGGGGATGATCCGAAGCCCCAAGGAAGGCGAGCGCTATTTCGCTCTTCTGAAGGTGAACTCGATCAATTTCGAGGATCCGGAAAAGGTCCGCCATAAGGTCCATTTCGACAATCTCACCCCGCTTTATCCCGACAAGCGTCTTCGCCTCGAAATCGAGGATCCGACCAAGAAGGATTATTCGGCGCGCGTGATCGACATCGTGTCGCCGATCGGCAAAGGCCAACGCGCCCTCATCGTCTCACCCCCGCGCACGGGCAAGACGGTGCTGCTGCAGAACATCGCGCAATCGATCACCAGCAATCACCCGGAAAGCTACCTCATCGTGCTCCTCATCGACGAGCGGCCCGAGGAGGTGACGGACATGCAGCGCTCGGTGCGCGGAGAGGTCGTGTCCTCGACCTTCGACGAGCCGGCCTCGCGGCATGTTCAAGTGGCCGAGATGGTGATCGAAAAGGCAAAGCGGCTCGTCGAGCACGGGAGGGATGTGGTCATCCTGCTCGATTCGATCACGCGCTTGGGGCGAGCCTACAACACCGTCGTGCCTTCTTCCGGCAAGGTGCTGACCGGCGGCGTCGATGCCAATGCCCTGCAGCGGCCGAAGCGCTTCTTTGGCGCGGCGCGCAATATCGAGGAGGGCGGCTCGCTCACCATCATCGCGACGGCCCTGATCGACACGGGAAGCCGCATGGACGAGGTGATTTTCGAGGAGTTCAAGGGCACGGGCAATTCGGAAATCATTCTCGATCGGAAGGTTTCCGACAAGCGCACCTTCCCGGCGCTCGACATCACCCGGTCGGGCACGCGCAAGGAAGAGCTGCTGGTTCCGCCCGAGGTTCTCAAGAAGATGTATGTGCTCCGCCGCATCCTAAACCCGATGGGAACGGTCGATGCCATCGAGTTCTTGCTGGACAAGCTTCGCCAGACGAAGACGAATGCCGATTTCTTCGAATCGATGAACACATAAGATCTGTCGCCATCGGTGCGTTGTCGACCGGCGCGCTTTCGCGGAACAGCGCGGCCGCGTTCCGCGTCCGCGATAAAAGACACCAAGAAACAGTGGGTTGGGGCCAGTCTGGGTTAGGCTCGACAAGGCGCGCCTCGCGGTCGGCGTCGGGCTGTTAGGCCTCGCGTCGCCGAAGACGCAGGCGTTGCGTTTTTTCGCGCCGCGATCCTACAAGACGTAAAAGCTCGATGAGGCGCGCTGTTGTGAGCGACACCATCTATGCCCTCTCGTCCGGCCAGGGGCGAGCCGGCGTCGCCGTCGTGCGATTGAGCGGGCCTGCCGTCCGCGACGTGTTTCAAATCCTGTGCGGAAAGGTGCCGCCGGAGCGGATGGCCACTTTGATGACGGTGCGTCATCAGGGGGACGCAGATATCATCGATAAGGGTTTAGGCCTTTGCTTTCTCGCTCCTCGCAGCTTTACCGGCGAGGATATGGGGGAATTCCAGCTTCATGGCGGCCGTGCCGTCGTAACGCGCCTTCTCGACGCGCTTTCGCGGATCGAGGGATTGCGACCGGCGGAGGCGGGTGAATTCACCAAGCGCGCCTTCCTCAACGGAAAGCTCGACCTCGTCGAGGTCGAGGGTTTGGGCGACGTGGTGAGCGCCGACACGGAAGGCCAACTCAAGCTCGCGCAAAGGCTCGCGAGAGGCGGGCTGTCGGAGCGCGTCGCGCTGTGGCGCAATGAGCTCGTTTCCGCGATGTCGCTCGTCGAGGCGGCGATCGATTTTTCCGATGAGGCGGATGTCACGACGGATATCTCGAGCGAGGGGAGGCCGCGCGTGAAGGCCGTATTGGCAGAGATCGAAGCGGTTTTGGACGATGGCGGGCGAGGGGAGCGTCTCCGCGATGGGGTGGTTGTGGCGATCGCCGGGCCGCCGAATGCCGGAAAATCGACATTGTTGAACCTCCTTGCGCGACGGGAGGCGGCGATCGTCTCTCCCGTCGCGGGAACGACGCGTGACCCGGTCGAGGTGCATCTCGAGCTTGGCGGCGTGCCCGTAACCTTGGTCGATACGGCGGGCCTGAGAGAGGGTGGGGATGTGATCGAGGCCATGGGGGTCGCTCGTGCGCGGGAGCGGGTGGCGAAGAGCGATCTCGTTCTTTGGCTCGAGCCCGTGACGGAAAAGGGCGGCGCTATGCCGGCCGTCTTTGGCAATTCCCTGCGAGTCGCGACCAAGCTCGATTTGGCGGCGTGCAACTTTTCCGCCGAAGGGCTTGCGATCAGCGCCGTGACCGGCGCCGGCATCTCCGATTTGCTGGAATGCCTGGTCTCGTGCGTGCGGGAGCTTGCCGGCGCGGAGGAAAGCATTTTGATCACGCGAGCTCGGCAACGGGCCGCGCTTCTCGGCTGTGCGAAGGAATTACGGGCGCTTTGGGTCCGGGACGGTGCCGCCAACAGCGGTCCTGAGGCGGAGATCGAGCTCGAGGCCGAACATTTGCGGCGTGCGATGAGGGCTTTGGGGCGCCTCGTTGGTCAGGTCGATGTGGAGGAGGTGCTTGCGGAAATTTTCGCGGCTTTCTGCATCGGAAAGTGATGTTTCACGTGAAACGTGGTCCTTGTACCGACACACATGCGCGATGCGATGATTTCTGCTAGGGACGCTTCATGAGCTCATTCGATGTGATCGTGATCGGGGGCGGCCATGCCGGGACCGAAGCCGCGGCGGCTTCGGCGCGGATGGGCGTGCGCACCCTGCTTTTGACACTCAAGCCGGAAGCGCTGGGCGAAATGTCATGCAACCCGGCCATTGGCGGGATCGGCAAGGGGCATCTGGTTCGGGAGGTGGATGCGTTTGATGGCGTGATGGCGCGCGCGGCCGACCTCGCCGGCATTCAGTTCAGGGTCCTTAATCGCCGCAAAGGCGCGGCGGTGAGGGGGCCGCGTGCGCAATGCGACCGCTCGCTTTATCGCAGAGCGGTGCAAGGCCTCCTGTCGGAGGTCGATGGACTGAGCATAGCGCAGGGCGAAGCTGTCGATCTCGATATCGTCGAGGGCAAGATCCGAGGGGTGGTGACCTCCGACCGTCGCCGGCTAGCCTGCGGGGCGGTGGTCGTGACGACGGGCACTTTCCTTCGCGGGGTCATTCATATCGGGCCCGTGAAGGTCGCGGCTGGCCGCATCGGAGAGGCGCCATCCGTCGCGCTCGCCGAGAGGTTCAAAGGGCTCGAATTGCCGCTCGGACGCTTGAAGACAGGGACGCCCCCGCGACTCGATGGGCGGTCGATCGCCTATGAAGGGCTTGAGCCGCAGGCCGGGGACGACAGTGCCGAGATGTTCTCCGTCGATTCGGCGGGCCCGGTGAACCCTCAGATCTCTTGCCACATTACGCATACGACCGAGGCAACCCATGCGGTGATCCGTGCGAACATAGGGCAGGCGGCCGTCTATTCGGGCGATATCGAAGGGCGCGGCCCCCGCTATTGCCCCTCGATCGAAGACAAGGTTGTTCGCTTCCCTGATCGTCGGGGCCATCAGATTTTCCTGGAACCCGAAGGGCTCGATACGCGATCCGTCTACCCGAACGGCATCTCTTCGTCTCTCCCCGAGGAGGTGCAACGGGAGTTCCTGGCTACCATTCCGGGTCTTGAAGCTGCGCGCATGCTGCGGCCGGCCTATGCTATCGAATACGATTATGTCGATCCGCGCGCCCTGCGCCCTAGCCTCGAGCTGAAGAAGGTCGAGGGGCTGTTTCTTGCCGGGCAAATCAATGGCACCACCGGCTATGAGGAAGCGGGCGGGCAGGGGATTTTGGCCGGCATCAATGCGGCCCGAAGGGCAGGAGGGGCAGAACCCGTCTCGATCCCGCGAAGCCAGGCCTTCCTCGGCGTCATGGTCGACGATCTCGTGACCAAGGGCGTGACGGAACCCTATCGCATGTTCACCTCGCGCTCGGAATACAGGCTCAGCTTGCGCGTCGACAATGCGGATGAGCGGCTCACGCCCTTCGCCATCGACCTCGGTTGCGTGCGTCCGGAGCGGCGGGCCCGGCACGACATGAGGATGCGCGAGCTCGATCGCTGGCGCCGAACGCTCTGCGAAATTTCGGTGACGCCGAACAAGGCCGCGGCTTGCGGCCTCAAGCTCAACCAGGATGGAGGGCGCCGCAGCGCCTTCGAGCTCCTCTCCTATCCGAATATGGAGCTTTCCGCGCTTCGGCGGGTCTGGCCGGAACTCGCCGAGATTGACGAAAGCCTCGCCGAGCGGCTGGCGACAGAGGCGCGGTATTCGGTTTATTTGGATCGCCAGAAGCAAGACATCGCGAGTTTTGAGCGGGAAGAGACGCGCCGGCTTCCACAAGGCCTTGCCTTCGACACCATGCCTGGCCTTTCGAACGAGCTTCGCCAAAAGCTCGCGCAGGTCCGGCCGGAAACCTTGGGCCAGGCGAGCCGGATCGAAGGGATGACGCCCGCGGGCTTGGCCATATTGGCGCTCAATGCACGTGCGGCCGATCAGGGAACGCGCCCCCGCCGCGCAAGCTGATGCGGCGGCCTCCGGTGTCGTCAAGGCCGCCTAGGTTCAAGCCAGCTCGCGTTAAAGCGCATCGGGTCAAAGAAGCGAAGGTCGATTTTGTCGACGCGCTCCGGGAAGATCGAGAGCGGGCACTCGCGTCCCTCGATGTTTCACGTGAAACCCTCGGGCGCCTCGATGCTTACGTCGGTCTTCTTGTGAAATGGCAGAGAGCCATAAACCTCGTGGCTCCCTCTACGCTCAAAAGTCTTTGGACCCGCCATATCCTGGATTCGGCTCAAATCGCGACCCTTGGCGCCAAGCACCAAAGCTGGGCCGATCTTGGTTCGGGCGCCGGTTTTCCGGGCCTCATCATCGCCATTCTCGCAAGAGATCTCGCAAGGGATCCGGCAAAGGATCAGCTAAGCGAACCGCCAGAGCCCGGCCTCTTTCATCTCATCGAAAGCGATCAACGCAAAGCGAGCTTCTTGCGCGAGGCGGCTCGCGTGACCGGCGCGTCTGTCGAGATCCATGCCTGCCGCGTCGAGGACATCCTTCCCGAACTACGCGGGAAGGTCACAGCCGTCACGGCGCGCGCTTTGGCGCCGCTCCCGTCGCTTCTTGCCCTCGCCGAACCTTTGTTGACAACCGGCGCGGAAGGTTTCTTTCCAAAGGGCGAGACGCTAAGCTCGGAGCTGCAGCGAGCCTCGGAGGTTTTCGCGTTCGAGAGCCGAGCGGTGCCGAGCCAAAGCGACGAGAAGGGCCGAATTCTCGTCATTCGCGACCTGCGACGTCGTCCGGCGACAATCGGGCATTCTGGGGACCGGAAATGAGCTTTGAAGATCCGCCTCTTCCGCGCATCTTGACGGTCGCCAATCAAAAAGGCGGCGTGGGCAAGACCACGACCGCCATCAATCTCGGAACGGCACTCGCCGCGATCGGCGAGGAGGTCCTGCTCATCGACCTTGACCCGCAGGGCAATGCTTCGACGGGGCTCGGAATCGAGCACAGGAGCCGGCTTGTCTCGACGGCGGATGTGCTGACGGACCGCGCGCCGCTCAAAGACGCGATCATCGATACGAGCGTACCGCGCCTCGCGCTTGCCCCCTCGACGCTCGATCTCCTCGGGGTGGAGCTTGAGATATCGCAAGACCCCGAACGCGCCGTGAAGTTGAAGAAGGCCCTTCAGGCGCTGGGCGCGGGCGGTCCCACGCGTCACCTGAGCTATGTGCTCATCGATTGCCCCCCATCGCTCAATCTCCTCACCATCAACGCGCTGACGGCGGCCAATGCCGTGGTCGTGCCTTTGCAGTGCGAGTTCTTCGCGCTTGAAGGGTTGAGCCAATTGCTGAGAACGGTCGAGCAGGTGCGCTCGACGCTCAATCCGGCACTCGTTATCCAAGGGATCGTTCTCACCATGTTCGACCCCCGCAACAAGCTTTCGGGTCAAGTAGTGGCGGATGTGCGTGAATTCATGGGAGCCAAGGTTTACGAGACCATCATCCCCCGCAATGTGCGGCTGTCGGAAGCCCCCTCCTACGGAAAGCCGGCTTTGCTTTACGATCTCAAATGCACGGGAAGCCAAGCCTATCTCAAATTGGCATCGGAGCTGATCCAGCGCGAGCGGACGGATCATGCGCGCGATTTTGCGGCATTGTCATGAGGAAAGCGGCTCGATCGTGGCCGAAGCGCCGCAGCGATCCGTAGCTCGCAGCGTATAACATATGTCTGGCTATGTTATTCCGTTAGCCGACCATTCGAAGTGAATGAAAGAATAGATCATGGCCGAGGAAGCACAACGTTCGCGATTGGGGCGGGGCCTCGCGGCGCTCATCGGGGATGTCGGCACCGAGGCGGCCCCTTCGAGAGGTGAATCCGCGCCGCGCCGCGCCGCGCTCGAGCATCTTCGGCCCAATCCGCGCAATCCGCGCCGCAATTTTCCCGACGCGGAGCTCGACGAGCTCGCCGCCTCCATTCAGAGCAAGGGGCTCATTCAGCCCGTGGTGGTCCGGCGCGTCGCCGGAAAGCCCGCACCTTATGAAATCGTGGCCGGCGAGCGACGCTGGCGGGCCGCGCAACGAGCCGGGCTTTCCGAGATACCGATCGTTCTGGTCGAGATCGATGATAGAACGTCTCTCGAATTTGCGATCATCGAGAATGTGCAACGCGAAGATCTCAATGCAATCGAGGAGGCGACGGGTTATCAAAACCTCATCGATGAGTACAGTTATACACAAGCTGAACTTGCGAATTCTTTAGGAAAAAGCCGAAGTCACATAACTAATACTTTACGGTTATTGAAACTTCCTGACGACGTAAAGGCAACCCTGGTCGAAGGCCGCCTGTCGGCAGGCCATGGCCGGGCTCTCCTCAATGTCGATGATCCCTCGGCGGCCGCACGGCAGGTCATCGGGCGCGGCTTGAGCGTCCGCGAGACGGAGGCGCTTGCCCAAAAAGAGGCGAGGTCACGCCGCCGCCGGGAGGAGAGGGCGATTGAGCCGCA
>DASZIL010000024.1:0-7342 GCA_035949255.1 Beijerinckiaceae bacterium
GATAGATTTCCGCGCCGTCGCGGATATAGGCGAAGCGGGTGCTCATAGGTGCTCCTCCCGCTCCGGGCCGAGGCGGCGTTTGGCCCTGATCTCTTCGATGATTTGTTCGAGCGCGATCTTCGCCTCTTCCAAGGTGAGGCCTTCTCGCATCGGGGGATCGCCAGCCGTCCCATCGATCACGAGGTCGTAGCGGCCGTTACGCCCGACCAACGTGGCTTTCGTCGCGGTGCTCCTCGCGCAGCCTTTCGCGCAGCCCGAAATATGGAGCCCGATGAGACCAGGGCTGCTGAGACAGAGCCCTTGCGCAACGCGACCAAGCAAGAGCGCATCCTCGCGCGGCGAGACCGTACCCGAGGCGCATGCGGGCTTTCCCGGACAGGCCGCGACGCTGAGCCTCGGATCGCCTTGATTAGTCACGAAACCCGAATCCGTGAGCGAATAGAACATTCGGCGGGTTTCGATCATCGATTTGCACGCGACGAAAATGATACGCCATGGCGTGAGGCGAACTTCCGCACCCGAGGCTTCGACGCGGGTCGCGAGATCATCGAGCTGATCGGCGGTCATCCGACCGAAAGCGACCCCGACCGAGAAATAGAGGCTGCGGGGGTTGGAGATGTAAATGCCGATGTCCGCGCGGCGCTCCGGCAAAGCCAATGGCGCCGCGGCTCGTGCCGTTTCGCGGTCGCGCACGAGTTGGGATCCAAGTGGGGCAGCCCGCACAATCATTTCCGCCGCCACGCGCTTCAAAACCTCGGCCATGCGGCGCGGCGCTTCCTCGCCGTCGCCCCGCAATTCCAGAAAGGCGCGGGCCAGCGCGACCGCGACGTCCGGCACGGAAGAGGGCGCGCAAGCGCCGACGCCAGTTGCCTCGTGTTCGCGTCCGCCGAGTGCTACCGTGAAGGAGAAGTCGTCCGCGGAGCCACGCGCCTTGAAGCGGATATCGGCCGCGACATGATCGAGCCCGAAATCGCCGCCATCCTCGACCGTGAAGCAGAATTTCGCCGGCAAGGCGCGAAGCGACGTCTCGCGCGCGAGCCGTTCGCGCAAGGCCTTGACGATGGGCCGTACATCGCAAACCGCCTTGGGATCGAGGCCGGAGAGCGGAGACATCATGATGTCGCGCGCGCTCTCCGCCTCATGCGGCGGGACGACGCCCTCGAAGGAGGAAAGCGCTTCGATGAGGCCAGGAATCGTCTCTTCGCTCAAACCGCGCAGTTGCAGATTGCCGCGACGCGTCAGATCGACGAAGCCGTTGCCGAAGCGCCGCGCGCAAGACGCGATGGCGTGCAAAAGAGCAGGCGGGACGCTATCGGCCGGAAGGCTCAAGCGCACGAGGAGCCCATCGCCGCTCGGCATCGGACGCGTTACGCTCGGGCACCAGCCACGGCGCATGTCGGTGGCAACGCTCATGGGCCAGCGCCCTTCTTCGCCGCTCGGCCTCGAGACTCAGCTTCTTGCTGCAGGTTGCTTTCATCGGCCGAAGCGGGAGCCGTCGCGCTCGACGATGCGCGCGCCTCCATCATCTCGGCGAGGTCCCGGGCGGAAGAATTTCGCCGCGACACCCAGAAGCCGCGATGCGCGGCCTCGGCGAAACGCGACGCGATGGCGCGCGCCGCCTCAGGGTTCGCCCGAAGCAGGAAGTCGCGCACTCTCTCGTCGCCACAGGTCGCGTCGTAAAGAATGTCGAATTGCCGGCTCGTGACGGCCTCCGTCAAAGCCGCGAAGGCAAAGAGGTTATCGACCGTCTCGGCGATCTCGGCGGCGCCGCGATAGCCGTGGCGCATCTGACCTTCGATCCAGCGCGGGTTGGTGGCGCGCCCGCGCACCACGCGCGCGATCTCTTCATCGAGCGTGCGCACGACGCTTCGGCCCGCGCGCGAGGTGTCGGCGTGGTAGAGCGCCGGATCGACGCCGAGCGCCGAGGCTGCGGCCGAAAACCCGCCCTCATGCTCGGCGAAGGCATCGGAATCGAGCACATCCTGGCCTTCCATGTCCTGCACATGCACGAAGGCATCGGCCTTCGCGACCCGAGCCCTGAAGGCGCTCGCCGCCGCAATGCCGTCCGAGGCGGCGCCCGCGCCATAAGCATGCGATGTCGCGTCAAGATAAGCTTCGCCGAGCGCCTCGCGCGATGATGAGCCGTGCTCGACGAGTTGGCGCGCGAGGCCAAGCCCATAAGTGCCCGGAGCCGCGCCGAAGACGCGCGCCGCTTCCGGTGCTTCGGGCGGCGTCGCGCGAAGCGTCGCCGCGAGCGGATTGTCGGCTTCTTCCTCGTCGAGCTTCGCGACGGCGCGCACCGCCTCGTCGAAAAGCGCGATCTGCGTCGGGAAGACATCGCGGAAGAGGCCCGAGATGCGCAAGGTCACATCGACGCGCGGCCGGTCGAGCTTCGCGAGCGGCAGGATCTCGAAGCCGCAAACGCGCGTCGAGGCATTGTCCCAGAGCGGGCGCACGCCGAGGAGCGAAAAGGCTTGGGCCAAATCGTCACCTCCGGTGCGCATCGTGGCCGAGCCCCAAAGATCGATGACGATGCGCCGCGGCCACTCGCCGTGCTCTTGCGCGTGACGCGTCATCACCTCGCTCGCCGTGCGGGCGCCGATCTCCCAGGCGGTGCGCGTCGGCACGGCGCGCGGATCGATGGTGAAGAGGTTGCGGCCGGTCGGCAAAACATCAAGACGCCCGCGCGAAGGCGCGCCCGCCGGACCGGGCTCGACGAAGCGGCCATCGAGCGCGCGCAAAAGGCCGGTCATTTCCGACGGCATGTTCTCGGCGAAGACGTGAAGCCCATCGCCGATGCGCATCTCCTTGAGATCGCAGAGCCAGGCGTCGAGCTTGGTGAGCGCCTCTGCCGGATCGCCGGCCTGATCGAGCCCGAGCTCTTCCGCGAGATCGGTCTCGGCGGCCTTGGCGAGGATCGCTTGGGAAAGGAGCCGGGCGCGCCGCCGATCGAGCGATTGCGCGCTCGCATATTCATCGAAGAGCGCCTCGAGCTCGATCGTGCCGCCATGACTTCCCGCTTCGATCAGGCGCGGCGTCATATGGCCGATGGTGACGGCGCCGATGCGGCGCTTCGCTTGCGCCGCTTCGCCCGGATTGTTGACGATGAAGGGGTAGACGACTGGCATCGCGCCGAGCACGATCTCCGGGGCGCAATCTTGCGAGAGCGCCACGGACTTGCCGGGCAGCCATTCGAGCGTGCCATGCGTGCCGCAATGGATCATGGCGTCGATGCGCCAGACCTCGCGTAGCCAAAGGTAGAAGGCAATATAGGCGTGGCGCGGCGGCAAATTCACATCGTGGTAATCGCTCTTGCGGCTCGAGGCGCGCCCGCGATCCGGCTGCAGCGCGATAACGAGCGTGCCGGAGCGGACGATCGGGAAGCGGAAGGCGCCGTCGCGCACCGAGGGGTCGTCCTCGGGGCGACCGAAGGCCGAAAGCACGGCCGCGCCGAAGGACGCCGGAAGCCGCGCGAAGAAGCGGCGATAATCCGCAAGCGAAATGGCGGCTTCGTCGCGATCGTCCGCGCCCGGCAAGGCGTTCGGCCGATGCGCCTTCGTCATCTCGGCCGATGGCGATGTCCCCGTGAGCGCCGACATTAGCCGCGCGGGCTCAGGCATCGGCCCGATGCGGTAGCCGGCGTCGCGCAAAGCTTTCGCGATCGCGGCGACGCTTTGGGGCGTGTCGAGGCCGACCGCGTAGCCTGAGCGTCCGCCCTTTCCCGGATAATCGGAGAGGATGCAGGCGAGGCGCCGCTCGCCGGGCGCAAGCCGCCGCAGCCTCGTCCAGGCGGCCGCGAGATCGGCGAGATGCGCCACGCGCGAGGTTTCGGGTCGATGCGCGAGATGCGTGAATTCCAGCGCCTCATGGCGTTTCGTCTCGCCCTTGAAGGAAAGGACGCCACCGAAAATTCGCCCGTCGATTTCCGGCAGAACGACGTTCATGGCGAGATCGGCGGCGCCGAGGCCCCGTTGTCCTTCGCGCCATTGTTCGAGGGTCGAGCCGCCCAACACCGCCTGGATCACGGGGCAATCGGCCTCATCGAGCACGCTTCCTGCGTCGAGCCGTGCCGAGAAGGCGGTGGTGTTCACGATGACGTCGAGTTTGTTCTCGACGAGAAATTCGGCGAGCGGCGCGGCGGCCTCCTTGTCCTTGAGGCTCGTGACGTAAGCGCAGGTGACGCAAAAGCCGCGCGCCGCGAGCGCGTCCGCGAGCGCCATGATCGGCAGCGTGTCGGCGGCGAGATAAACCGAACGATAGAGAAGAATGAGGGCCTGCGGCGCGTGGCCTGCGCTTGCGCTCGCAAGGCTCGCGACGCCGTCGCGGCGGCCCGGCTCGAAGAGGCCGAAGGCCGGAACAGGGCGCGGCTCGCGCCAAAGCTTCGGGCGACCCAAGCGATGAGCGATGAAGGCCAGAAGCTCGTGAAGATTATCGGTGCCGCCGTTCTGCAGATAGGCGAAGAGCCGCGCGAGGTCCGCGCGCGGCAAGGTCGATGCCGCCTCGAGCCGCGCATCCTCTCGCCCGTCGCCCGCGACGATGGCGAGCGAGATGCCGTGCGCTTTTGCGACACGCGACATCTCCTCGACGCCGTAGCGCCAATAATCGAGACCGCCGAGGAGGCGCACCAGCACGAAACGCGCATGCGCGCTCACGCGCTCGACATAGCGGTCGATGGAGAAGGGATGACGGAGCGCCGAAAGATTGGCGAGGCGCAAGCTCGGGAAGCTTTCCTTCCCGGCTTCCCATGCGTTCGCGACCCCCGCGAGATCGCTGTCCGAGAAGGAGAGGAACACCATCTCGGCGGGCGATTGCGCAAGATCGATCGCCTCGACGGTTTCGTCGAGGGATCGCGTCTCGCTGCGCAGAAGATGCATGGCGCTCCGCCGGCCTCAAGCCCTGATGGCCGCCGTCACGGCCTCGCGATCGATGCCTTTTTGGCCGATCACCACGAGACGCCCGCGCCGGATCTCCCCTCGCGCCCAGGCCCGATCGAATTGCTGGCGGAAGCGTTGTCCGACGCCCTGCACCAGAAGCCGCATCGGCTTGCCGGTCACCTCGAGAAAGCCCTTCATGCGCAGCACGTCATGTGAGCGCGCGAGAGCCGCAAGCTTCGCGACGAAAGGGGCGGGATCGTCGATCGCGGGAAGGTCCACGACGAAACTGTCGAAATCGTCGTGATCATGCTCCTCTTCGGCATCGTGATGGGAGGGGCGAGAAGCAAGATCGTCCTCGGCGGCCGCCGCGATGCCGAGCAGCACGGCGGGCTCGATTCGCCCCTCGCGCGTCTCGACGACTTTCACGGCGCGCGACACGGCGGCGGCGATCTCGCCATGCACGCGTGAGAGGTTGTCGCGATCGAGGAGGTCGGTCTTGTTGAGGATGATGAGATCGGCGCACAGAAGCTGATCCTCATAGACTTCTTCCAACGGGTTATCGTGCTCGAGCGACGGGTCGGCGGCGCGCTGGCGCGCGAGCTTTTCGGGGTCGTCCGCGAAGCGGCCGGCCGCGACCGCGGCGGCATCGGCGACAGCGACCACGCCGTCGACCGTGACCCTGGCGCGGATCGGCGGCCAGTCGAAAGCCTTGAGAAGCGGCTTCGGCAAGGCGAGGCCCGAGGTTTCCACGATGATGTGGTCCGGCGCCTCGTCGCGGCTCAACAGCGCCTCGATGGCCGGGATGAAATCATCCGCCACGGTGCAACACAGGCAGCCATTGGCGAGCTCGACGATGTTCTCCTCGCGGCAGCTCTCGATGCCGCAAGAGCGCAGGATGTCGCCGTCGACGCCGACATCCCCGAACTCGTTGATGATGAGCGCGAGGCGCCGCCCATTCGCGTGCTCGAGCACATGGCGGATGAGCGTCGTCTTGCCGGCGCCGAGAAAGCCGGTGACGATGGTGACCGGGGTCTTCTCGCGAAGCGGGGAGCTCATGGACGGCATCATTCGGCGGCCTCCGGGAGATCGGGGATGGGGTGAGGGATAAGCGGGGGGATGCGGGCGACGACGCCCTTCTTCAAGGCATCCGGGCGTTGCCGCCAGGGAATGAGCCCGTCGGGCGTCGCCGCGTAAAGCATGGCGGCGTCGAGAATGGCTTCGGCGGAAGCCTCATCGGGCGCGAAATCCCCGTAGACATAGGTCCATTTGCCGGCGCCCGAGAAGCCGATCGTGCAAGGGCGCTTGCAGACGCTGAGACACTCGACCGGGATGAGCTCGACCGGCGCGTCGCGTCGCGCCGCGGCCTCGCGCAGCGCCCGATAAAGCCGCGCGCCCGGCCTTTCGCCCGCAACGGAAGCCTCGCCGGGATCTGGGCAAGTGATGTTTCTGCAAGCGATGTTTCTGCAAGTGATGCAGATATGGATGGATGTTTGTCGATCCGGCATGATGCTCCCGGCGCTCGGCGTCCTTGGGGTGCATCGTGCCGGCCTCAATGAAGAGCCCAGCGTCCGGTTGAGCCGAGCTTCGGCGCCGAACCGCCTCCGGGGCGCCCCGCCCGGCGGCATGCTGCGGGCGATGGCAGGTCTCCTGGCTCGCGGATCCCCGCCTCATGCGGCCTTCCCGGTCGCCGGCATCTGCCAGCTTCCAGTGGCGTCATCGCAAGAGGCTCACCGCTTACAGTTGCGGGGGCAGCTGCGGCATTGGCTCGACGTCTCGACCTGGATCTCGATATCGATCTTGATCCGGGCTTTGAATATCGCGCCGCACCGCATTCCCTATTCACCCCCCCTTTGGGGGGACCATCGCTGAAGCTAGATAGAAGCGCCGAAGGGCGGGTGTCAATCTCGCAAAGGCGCCCCACATGAGGGTTTGGCTGAAAGCGCGGCGGGCGATGCCCTGCAGAAGCTCGCGCGCCTTCGAGGCCAAGATTTTTTGCGAGGCGCTTGAGGAGGTATCGATGAAAGCTGAAATGATTGGCGGCACGGCCGAGCATCCGATCACGGTTCGTCCGGCGAAAGGCCGCACCAAGGTGAGCTGGAAGGGCGCCGTCATCGTTGATTCGGCAAAGGCGCTCGATCTCGAGGAGGCGCATCACCCAAAGGTGAAATATTTTCCGCGCCAGGATGCCGACATGAGCCTGTTGCGGCGCACGTCCCACACCAGCCATTGCCCCTACAAGGGTGATGCGAGCTACTTCTCCATCGTGGTGGATGGTCAAGTGTCTGAAAACGCGGTGTGGACTTACGAGAACCCCTTGTCCGGCGTCGCCGCCATCAAGGACCATCTCGCCTTCTATCCGAAGCGCGTCGACCCCATCGAGGAAACGGGCTGAGGCCGAACCCGCCGACAAGCCGCTGGGAATGGAGGGGTGAGGCTCAAACTATCCGCTCATCCCCGCGAACGCGGGG
>DASZIL010000025.1:0-2483 GCA_035949255.1 Beijerinckiaceae bacterium
TGAGCAGGATTGGGCTTGGCTGGCAAACACCAGCCGACAGGACAGAATCCCCGTTCAAAAGGATACGAACACAATCTTCCTGCGCAATGCGGTGCAGAGGCCCGATCTCAACGTGGACGAGAACCAGGAGAGCGAGGCCACGAGGTTCGCCGCGAGCTTCCCTCGCGCGATGGCGGTGATGACGAAGATTGCGGAAGCCATGAAGTCGAGCCTATCGCGCGCCACCATCGTGCGCCTGAAGCCGCAATCGCAAGTCGGGCGCCATATCGACGGCGGCTCGTATTATTTGATCCGGAATCGGTTTCACCTCGTGCTGCATAGCCCGTCCGGGAGCGTGCTGATCAGCGGGGACGAGGCGGTACGCATGCGGGCCGGCGAATTATGGTGGTTCGACAACAAGCAACACCATTCGGCGTCCAACGAATCCGACGAATGGCGCATCCACTATATTTTCGATCTGCTTCCGGATGGCCATAAGAGCCTCGCGGTTAACCCTTTGCCGCCGGCCACGCTGCCCGTGCCGCCCGCCGCTTTCAGCACCACCCCTTCCTCGAGAGAGCTGGCGTCGGGTGAGCCGTGATCGTGAGAGGCGTCGGAACCACGACGAGCTTCGTTCGAGAGCATTCGCCGATGACGGAAAGCCCGCTCGCCGAGCGCATCAAGCGGCTGGGCGTGCATCGCGAGGGCGAGACCTTGATCTCCTCGAGCGGCGGGCTTCAGGAATGGCTGATCGATTTGCGCCGCGTCTTCCTCGACTCAGGCGCGCTCGAGGAATTCGCGGCTGCCTTCTGGGCGCGCTTCAAGGATCACGCTCCCTTTCAGGTGGCCGGCATGGAGACGGCGGCGATCCCCCTCCTCTCCGCGATCCTGTTCTCCTGCCCCAAGGAGCGGGCGCCGCTCAACGGGCTCATCATCCGCAAGGAGCGCAAGACGACCGGTCTCGGCAGGGCGATCGAGGGCGAAGTGACGCAAGCGCCGATCGTCCTCATCGACGACATCCTGAATTCGGGAGAGAGCGCCGAGAAGGCGCGCGTGGTTCTCGACGCGATCGGCCGGAAGATCGACGAGATGTTCGTCGTCATCGATTACCGCTCGAGCCGTGGGATGGATTGGCGCAAGTCACATGGCATCGCCGTGCATTCGCTGTTCACGCTTGCCGAATTCGGCCTCGCGCTGCACAAGGATGCGCCCCCGCGGCGACGGCATTACCGCGAGCTTTGGCGGGCCGCGGTGCCGGGAGGCTTTCCCTTTTACGTCGTGCCGAAGTCGATGCCGTTGCTCGTGGGCGACGTGATCTATCGCGGTTGCGACGCCGGCAAGATGCACGCCTTCGCGGCCGAGACCGGCGCGATCCTCTGGGAGTATCAGGCGACGGGCGCGGCGCTGCGCAAAGGCATCTGGTCATCGCCCGCCCATCACGACGGGCGGCTCTATTTCGGGGCCTATAACGGCGTCGTCTATTGCCTCGACGCAAAGACCGGCGCCGAGATTTGGACGCAATCCTTCGGCGAATGGGTCGGCGCCTCGCCGATCGTCGTCCCCGAGCATGGGCTCGTCTATATCGGCATCGAATATGAGCGGCCCTGGGCGCAAGGCAATGTCTGCGCGCTCGACATGCGCAGCGGCGAGAAGGTCTGGGAGCGGCTCACCAAGAAATACCAGCACGGCTCGCCCGCCTATTGGCGCGGCGGCGATCTCATCATCTGGGGCACGGCGGACCATGAGATGGCGGCGATCGGAGCCAAATCCGGCAAGGTCGAATGGGTGCTCCCGACACGGCGCTCGGTGAAATATGCGCCGGCGATCGACGAGAAGCGCGGCATCGTGGCCTTCGCCTCCTTCGACAAATCGATCTATGTGCTCGATGTCGCGACGGGGCGGATGCTCGGGGCGTTCGAGACAGGCGAGATTTGTTACACGACGCCGCTCATCTTGGGCGACAGGTTGTTTTGCGGCTCCGGCGACCGGCACCTCTACGTCATCGACCTCGACCGCATGGAGGTGCGCCGGAAGCTCGATGTCGGCGCGCGCGTCTATTCCTCTCCTTGCGCGATCGGCGATCGGGTGCTGTTCGGCACGACCGGCGGCAAAGTCTTCGAGATCGACGCCAAAACGCTCGAGACCATGGGCATGCTGCAATTGCCCGACGCGATCACGAATGCGATCGTTCCGTCACCGGACGGGCGGCGCCTCTATATCTCGACCTATATGAACCATCTCTACGCGTTCGAGAGGCTGGCCGACGAGCCGCGGTGAGCGCGTAGCCAAACTCCTGCGCGACTTCGAACGTCGTTCCCAACCCCGCCCCAAAGCTGCTAGCTTATCGCACGAAGCCCCGGCGTAAGCCGATTGCTGACCATCGGGAGGAACGAGCATGTGGACATTGTCCGAGGTCGATCACGCCTTGCGCCGAGCGTCGGAGGCGGGCGAGGTGCCGGGTGTCGTGGTCGCCGCCGCGAACGAGGACGGCATCGTTTACGAGG
>DASZIL010000026.1:0-15546 GCA_035949255.1 Beijerinckiaceae bacterium
TGTCGCCAAGGTCGTCGAGCACGAATGGGGGGAAGGCCTCATCCGCTCCTGGAACGAGGCCGGCTGGTATGTGTCGCCCGCCCGCGTCGGTGCGAAGCTTGCGCCGCTTCTCGGCGCCAAGCCCCATGAGGTCACCGTCACCGAATCGATCTCGATCAACCTCTTCAAGCTTCTCGTCGCCGCCGCGCGCATGCGGTCGGATCGAAAGGTGATCCTCGCGGAGCGTGGCAACTTCCCGTCCGACAACCACATCGTCGACAGCGTCGCGCGGCTTCTCGGCAAGGAGGCGCGTTTCGTGCCGGCAGTTGAGGTTGCGCAAGCGATCGATACGGGCACCGGCGTCGTCACGCTTTCGCATGTGAACTACCGCAGCGCCGAGGTGCAGGACATGGCGCTTGTGACGCAAGCGGCACATGCGAAAGGCGCACTCATCGTCTGGGATCTCGCCCATTCGTCCGGCGCCGTTGATCTTGAGCTCGACAAGACGCAAGCCGATTTCGCGGTCGGTTGCGGGTATAAATTCCTGAACGGCGGGCCTGGCGCGCCTTCGCATATTTTCGTCGCCGAGCGGCATCTCGGCTTCCTCGACCAGCCGCTCACGGGATGGTTCGGGCACGCCGAGCCCTTTCGCTTCGACGACGGTTACCGGCGCGCCGACGGCATCCGCCACATGCTGTGCTCGACGCCGCAAATGCTGTCGATGGCAGCTTTCGAGAAGGCGCTCGACGCCTTCGACGGGGTCTCGATGGCCGAGGTCGAACGCAAGGGCCGCGCGCTCGGCTACCTGATGATCGCGCTTCATGACGAACGCCTGAGCCGGCTCGGCTGCGGGCTTGCGACGTTGCGGGACGCGAAACGGCGCGGCAACCACGTCTCGCTCACCCATGAGGAGGGCTATGCGGTGATGCGCGCCCTGATCCAGCGAGGCGTGATCGGCGATTTTCGCGCGCCTGACGTCATGCGCTTCGGCTTCGGGCCGCTTTATGTGCGCTATGTCGATGTCCATGACGCGGTGACCGCGATCGCCGATATTCTCGAGCGTGGCGCCTTCAAGGACGAGGCGCTCGGCCAGCACCAGGCGGTGACATGAACGAGACGCGCGACAACACGGCCGCGCCCGGCGCGAAGGCGCCCGTGGGCCCGACGTCAACCACGATGTCCTATGGCGAATATCTGCGCCTCGATCGCATCCTCAAGGCGCAGGAGCCGCTCTCGCCCGACCGCAACGAGATGCTCTTCATCATCCAGCATCAGACGAGCGAGCTGTGGATGAAGCTGATGCTGCATGAGCTCAAGGGCGCCATCGAAGGCTTGCGCGCCGGCGAGCTTCCGCCCGTGTTCAAGATGCTGGCGCGCGTTTCGCGCATCATGGAGCAGCTCGTCCAGGCGTGGAGCGTGCTCGCCACGATGACGCCGAGCGAATACACCGTGCTTCGCCCCTACCTCGGGACCTCGTCCGGCTTCCAATCTTTCCAATATCGCGAGATCGAGTTCCGTCTCGGCAACAAGAACCGGGCGATGATCGCCCCGCATGCGGGAAACCCCGGCGTCACCGCCGAGCTGCAACAGGTGCTCGCCGAACCTTCGCTTTACGATGAGGCGATCGCCGTTCTGGCGCGTCGCGGCTTCTCCATAGAACCCTCGCTCCTGCGCCGCGATTTCACCGAGAAGCTTCCGCCGAACGAAAGCGTGCAAGCGGCCTGGACCAAGATTTACCGGGAGCCCGGCGCGAATTTCGATCTTTATGAGCTCGCCGAGGAGCTGGTCGATCTCGAGGACGCCTTTCGCCTTTGGCGCTTCCGCCATGTCACCACGGTCGAGCGCATCATCGGGTTCAAGCGCGGCACCGGCGGCACCGCCGGCGTCGAATACCTGCGCAAGATGCTCGACGTCGTGCTGTTTCCGGAGCTGTGGCGATTGCGGACGGAATTGTAGTGAGTGGCGAATAGCGAGTAGCGAGTAGCGAAGAGTGAAGAGTGAAGAGTGAATTTCTATTCGCTATTCGCTACTCGCTCACTCACGCCGTCACTCCCTCCCGCTGCTTCACGGCACGGTAATAGCTCCACAACACGCGCGCCGCGACGCCGCGCCAGGGCCGCCAGGCTTCGGCGAGCGCCACGAGCTCCTTCGCGCTCGGCCGCCGCTCGAGGCCGAAGGCGTGACGCGCCGCCTCTTGCAAGGCAAGGTCGCCCGCCGCGAAAGCATCGGTATGGCCGATGCACGCCATGAGATAGATGTCCGCGGTCCACGGCCCGATGCCGCTCACCGCCGTCAAGGCGGCATGCACCTCTTCGGGCGTCGCGGCATGCAGCGCGTCGAGCACGAGCGAGCCCTCGACGAGCGCCGCGGCCAGCGCCCGCAAGCTGCGCTGCTTCGGCCGCGACAAGCCCGTGAGGCGAAGGTCCTCGTCGGTCGCGGCCAGCATCACCTGCGGCGTCAAGGGAGAGATGCGTGCAACGAACTTCGCCCAGATCGCATTGGCGCTCGCGACCGATAACTGCTGCGAGACGATGATGGCGCATAAGCCCGGAAAGCCGCCCTCGCGCCGGCGCAAGGGCGGGCGATCGCAGCCCTTGATCACGGCCCGCCAACGCTTGTCGAGCCGCGGCAGCGCCTTGAGGCCCTCGGTGAGCACGTCCTCGTCGTGAATGATGCGCAAGCGACGGCTTGTTGAGCGGACCATGAGGGGAGCGTCTTTCCGATCGGAAACGGGATCGATGCGGCGCTACTCGCCGCTTTCTCCAACGAGCTTGAGCCATGCCTCCTCGTCGATCGTCTCGACGCCGAGCTCGCGCGCCTTGGCGAGCTTCGAGCCGGCGCTTGCTCCCGCGACCACGAGATCGGTCTTCTTCGACACCGAGCCTGAGACCTTGGCGCCCAGGCGCTCCGCCATCGCCTTCGCCTCCTCGCGCGTGATCTTCTCGAGGGAGCCCGTGAACACGACCGTTTTTCCGCCGACGGGCGAACTCGCGGCCGCGGCTTCGAGCGGCGTCACCGTCACCTGTTCGAGAAGCTCGTCGACGATCTCGCGGTTGTGCGGCTCGCCGAAAAAATCGACGAGCGCCTCGGCCACGACCTCGCCGATGCCCTCGATCGAGGTGAGGTCGCTCCAGGCCTCGCTATCGCGATCCTGCGCCGCGATCGCGGTCTCTTCGAGCGCTTGCGCCGAACCGAAATGTCGCGCGAGCTCCTTCGCGGTCGCTTCGCCGACATGGCGGATGCCGAGCGCATAGATGAAACGGTTGAGCGCGATCTCGCGACGCGCGGCGATCGCCGCGAAAAGATTGCGCGCGCTCGTCTCGCCGAAGCCTTCGCGCTCCATCAAGCGGCGTGTGGAGCGCTTGTCGCGCTCCTCGAGCGTGAAGATGTCCTGCGGGCGGGCGATCAAGCCGTCCTTGTAGAAGAGATCGATGCGTTCCGCGCCGAACCCCTCGATGTCGAAGGCGTTGCGCGAAACGAAGTGGCGTAAACGCTCGACCGCTTGCGCGGGACAAATGAGCCCGCCGGTGCAGCGGCGGACCACGTCCTCCTTGCCGGTGCGCGGGTTGATCTCGCGCACCGCGTGGCTGCCGCAAGCCGGGCAAAGCTTCGGAAATTCGTAAGGCACCGCCGTCTTCGGCCGCATTTCCTCGATGAAGCCGAGCACTTGCGGGATCACATCGCCCGCCCGCTGCACCGTCACCGTATCGCCGATGCGGATGTCCTTGCGCTGGATCTCCTCCTCGTTGTGCAGCGTCGCGTTCGACACGACGACGCCGCCGACCGTGACCGGGTGAAGCTTGGCGACGGGCGTGAGCGCGCCGGTGCGCCCGACTTGAATCTCGATCGCCTCGAGGACGGTCGTCGCCTTCTCGGCAGGGAATTTATGCGCGAGCGCCCAGCGCGGCGAGCGCGAGACGAAGCCGAGGCGGCGCTGCAAGGCAAGATCGTCGACCTTGTAGACCACCCCGTCGATGTCGTAGCCGAGCGAGGAGCGCTGCGCCTCGATCGCGCGGTAATGGGCGAGCATCTCCTCGGGCGTGCGGCAAAGCCGCATCAGCGTGTTGGTCGGCAGGCCGAAGCGCGCGAAGGCCTCGACGACGCCCAATTGGGTAGCGGCGGGCAAGGCCGAGACTTCCCCCCAGGCATAAGCGAAGAATTGCAACGGGCGGCGCGCCGTCACCGCCGGGTCGAGCTGGCGCAAGGAGCCGGCGGCGGCATTGCGCGGATTGGCGAAGACCGGCTTTCCCTGCTCAGCCTGCCGCGCATTGATCCTGGCGAAATCGGCATGGCGGAGATAGACCTCGCCGCGCACCTCGAGCACCTCGGGCACATCATTCCCGTTGAGCTTTTCGGGAATGGCGCGAATGGTGCGGACATTTGCCGTTACGTCCTCGCCCTCCTCGCCGTCGCCGCGCGTCGCTGCCCGGGTGAGCTGCCCGCGCTCGTAACGGATGGCGCAGGAAAGCCCATCGATCTTCGGTTCCGCGGTAAAAGCCGGCGTGCTCGCGGCATCGAGATCGAGGAAACGGCGCACCCGCGCCACGAATTCGAGCACCTCTTCATCCGCGAAAGCGTTTCCGAGCGAGAGCATCGGCACGCGATGGCGAACCTTCGCGAATTTCTCCGAAGGGGGCGCGCCGACGCGCCGCGAGCGGCTCTCTTCATCGGCGAGCGCGGGAAAACGTGTCTCGATCTCCTCATAGCGGCGACGCAGCTTGTCGTAATCCGCGTCGGAAATCGTCGGACGGTCCTCCTGATGATAACGCCGATCATGCTCGGCGATCTCTTGATCGAGCGCCGCATGCTCGGCGTGGGCGTCCGTTTCCGAAAGCTCACCGACAGGTTTCGCGCGCATGGCCGAGGCGCTCGCGGATTTCGCCATGGCGAGGCTCAGCTCGCCCGCGCCGAGGCCGCCTTGGCGTTGCGGCGGCGCGGCGTCGGTGATGCGCCGAGAAGGCGCTCGGCCGCGGCGCGCGCCTCTTGCGTGATCGTCTCTCCGGCGAGCATGCGGGCAATCTCCTCGCGGCGCGTTGCGGCATCGAGCGCCTCGACCCGCGTCACGCTGCGCGTTCCGCCTTCCGCCGAGGCCTTGGTGATGAGGTAATGGCGCTCGGCGCGCGCCGCCACCTGCGGCGCGTGCGTGACGCCGATCACCTGCACGCGCTCGGCAAGGCGCGCGAGCCGCTGGCCGATGGCATCCGCGACGGCGCCGCCCGCGCCGGCATCGATCTCGTCGAAGACGAGCGTGGGCGCCGAGCCGCGATCGGCCGCGACCACCTTCAAGGCGAGGAGAAAGCGGGACAATTCGCCTCCCGACGCGACCTTCATGAGCGGGCCCGGAAGGGTGCCGGGATTCGTCTGCACGTGGAATTCGACGCGATCGATGCCCGAAGGGGAACCCGCGCTCCGGTCGGTGTCGATCCTCGTCGTGAAACGCGCCTGCTCGAGCTTGAGCGGAGCCAACTCGGCCGTGACCGCGCGATCGAGCTTGCGGGCGGCATCGGCACGTCGGGTCGAAAGCGTTCCCGCCGCTTTTTCATAAGCCGCGGTGGCGTCCGCGACCTCGCGATCGAGCGCGGCGAGGCGCTCCTCGCCGGCATCGATGGCGGCGAGCTTTCTCGCGAATTTGCTTGCTTGCTCCGGCAGCAAATCGACCGGGACCCCGTATTTGCGCGCGGCGGCCCGCAAGGCGAAGAGCCGCTCCTCGATACGGTCGAGCTCGCCTTGGTCGAAAGCGGTCGCCGCAAGCGCCGCCTCGAGGGCTAGGCGAGCCTCCTCGAGCTGGTCGAGCGCCTGGCCCAAGGGCCTCGCGATCGGCTCGATGAGCTCGGTGAGTTGCTCGGACCGGCGCTCGAGGCGCCGCAAGAGCGCCGACAAGGCGGGCGAAGGCGAGCTCTGCCCGGCCACGGCCTCATGCGCTTCGGCGAGATCTTCCGCGATCTTCTCGGCCTGCTGCATCGCCGTGCGGCGGCGCCCCAGTGCGTCCTCCTCGCCTTGCTCGGGCGCGAGGCGGGATAATTCCTCGTGCGCGTGCTTCAGATAATCGGCGTCACGCCTCGCGGTCGCGACGAGCTCGCGCTCCTTCCCGGCGGCGAGCGTGGCGGCAAGGAGCACCGCATGTGCCTTCGCGGTCGCTTCGACCTCCGAGGCCAGATCGCCGAAGGCGTCGAGAAGGGCCCGATGCGTCGCGCCGTCGAGCAAGGCCCGCTCGTCATGCTGGCCGTGAATCTCGACGATGGCGTTGCCGAGCGCCCGCAAGGTTTGCACGCTGACGGGTTGATCATTGATCAAGGCGCGGGTGCGCCCGTCGGCATATTGGACGCGGCGCAAAATCAATCCGTCCCGCGTTTCGATATCCGCCTCTTGCGCGAGGCGAAGCGCCGGATGGTCACGCGCGAGATCGAAGGCCGCGGTCACCTGCCCCTGCTCGGCGCCATGGCGCACGAGTGAACCATCGCCGCGCGCGCCGAGCGCGAGTGCGAAAGCGTCAAGCAGGATGGATTTTCCGGCGCCCGTCTCGCCGGTCAGCGCCGAGAGCCCGACCGAGAAATCGATATCCAGCCTGTCGATCAGGACGATGTCGCGAACCGACAGGCGGACCAGCACGGGCGCACCAGCTTAAAAGGCAGCGATGCTCTTGAAGCCTTCCATCGCCCGGCTCAGCCAGGAGCCCTTGTCCTCGCGCGGTTCGAGGCCATTCGTCTGGAGAAGCTTGTAAGCGTCCTTGTACCAGGGACTGTCCGGGAAGTTATGGCCGAGCACCGCCGCGGCCGTCTGGGCCTCATTGGTGACGCCGAGCGCGAAATAGGCTTCCGTCAGCCTCTCCAGCGCCTCTTCCACATGTCGTGTCGTCTGGTAATGGGCGATCACCTGGCGGAAGCGATTGATGGCCGCCGAATACTGGTGTTTTTCGAGATAGAAGCGGCCGATATACATTTGCGCGCCGGCGAGATTGTCCTGCGCGACCTGCAATTTGTAGCGGGCATCGGGCGCATATTCCGAGTTCGGATAATTGGTGATCAGCTGTTGCAGCGCCTGCGCGGCTTTCTCGGTGCGGTCCTGATCGCGCGACACATCCGTGATCTGATTATAATAGGACATGGCCATGAGGTATTGCGCATAGGCCGCGTCGTCGCCTTTCGGATTTTGCTCGATGTAGCGCTTCGCGCTCGTCACCGCCTCATCGTACTGCTTACCCTGATATTGCGTGAAGGCCGTCATCAACAACCCCTTACGCGCGATGTCGGTATAGGGGTATTGCTTGTCGATCTGGGCGAATTTCTTCGCCGCGCCCGGGTAATCGGAATTCGACATGCGGCCGAGGCCGTCATTGTAGAGCTTGTCGGGCGGGACGTCGTTCAGGACCTCGGGCTTGTAGGGCTTCTTGTCGCTGAACGGGTTGAAGCTCTCGATCGAATCGGCAACGGTGTCGCAGCCGACGAGCGTCATCGCACCCGCCAACACCAGGGCGGCCCTCATCGCCAACGCAAATTTCCCGGAAAATCGCTGCCTTTCGATGAGCATGTCTCGTCTGTCCACCTGTGACCAGCGCCCGCGCCGAGCGCCTTTTACACAAATCGGCGCCCCTCGTCATCCGCTTTCGCCAAGCGATCGCTTTGTGCGAACGGGGCTTCGGCTTGACGTTCCTTTCCGAACGGCCACCGTCTCCCATGAAAGGCTGAAAGAGCCTTTAAGGCGATGGCTTTAGGGCTGATCGTCGCGAGAACGCCAGCATCCTCGTCTCTATTCGCTTGCGAGCGCGCAGGACGAGGAACGGAGCGGCTGACGGAGGCGCGATCAGCTCATGTCGGGAGCGAAAGCCGCCGCCGGGATGCCGGCGGGGGCGAAGTCGCCCCGGTGCGAGCTCATCGCCGGCACCGCCGCTTCGACGATCCGATAGGCCGATTTATCGGCGAACAAGGCTTCGATCACGCCGATGTTCAAGCGGTGGCCACCACGATAAGAGCGGAATACCCCGATGATCGGCAAGCCGGCAAGCGTCAGATCCCCGATGGCGTCAAGCGCCTTGTGGCGCGCGAATTCGTCGCGGTAACGCAAGCCTTCGGTGTTCAGCACGCGCTCGTCGCCGATCGCGATCGTGTTGTCGAGCGAGGCGCCGAGCGCCATGCCGGCTTTCCACAACCGCTCGACATCCTTGACGAAACCGAAGGTGCGCGCCCGCGACAGCTCGCGGCGAAACGCCTCGCGCGTGAGATCGAATCGCGTCCGCTGACGCCCAATGACCGGGCTTTCGAAATCGACCTCGACGTCGACCTTCAAGCCTCTGACGCTGGGAGAGAGCTCCGCGAATGAGGAGCCGTTCCCGACTCGCACTTTCCGCAGCACCTTGATGTAGCGCCGGCGCGCCGGAAGCTCGAGCAAGCCTGCCTCCTCGACGGCATCGACGAAAGCTGCGGCCGAGCCATCCATGATCGGCGTCTCGGGGCCGTCGACCTCGACGATCGCATTGTCGATACCGAAGGCGGCGAGCACCGACAGAAGATGCTCCACCGTCGAGATGCTGGCACCTGATCCATCGCCGATCACCGTGCACAGATCGGTGGCGCAAACCGCATCGTAACGCGCCGGAATCGAAATGCCGGGTTTGAGATCGCTGCGGATGAACTTGATGCCCACGCCCGCACCCGCCGGACGAATGGTGAGGGTGACGGGCTTTCCCGTGTGAACGCCGATCCCTTCAACCGTGACCGGCCGCTCGACCGTGTGTTGAGCATCATGTCGCATCAAGTCATCTCTGGTCCGAACCGGTCTTGACGGGATCCGAGATGGACACCTTGCCGGTATTGGGAAGGAGGCGGATGCTGTCGACGCACCGCCATCATCGAGTCAAAATCATGTCTCGGTTGCGGACCTTAGACGCGCCAGGAGCGGGCGCCAAGTCACTCTTTCTTACAGTGTGTTACAGGCATTTATCTTTTATTTACAGTCAGTTGATGCGAGAGCCGAATCCCTCCCGCGAGCCGCCGAATGCCGGCTAAACGCGGCCAAATCCGGGCTTTTGTGGATCGGCTTGCCGATCCACACCGTCAAAAAAGGCGCTCGGACGCCTTCCAGAGAGGCGATGAGACCTCTCTTCGACCCTCCCGAGCCCCTCGGATCGAGATTCCCCCTCAATTGGATTGGCGCCGCAGGAAGGCTGGAATCTCGAGCTGATCGTCCTCGAAGGTCCGCTGCTGCAACGGGCGGCCATGCTGATCGAGACCATGAGGCGCGCGCGGCGCCGGAGCGGGAACCGGAATCCGCCGACCGGAAGCGTTCGCGGTGGAAGGCGCCGGCGCCGGCGCCGGCGGGGCGATCTGGCGCGGCACGGCAGGTTGATGCGCGGGCGGCGAGGCCTCGTCCTCATGCGTGTCCTCGCGCCGGCCGAGGCCGACGGCGGCGAGGCGCTGCAGCAGCGTCATGCGCTTTGCCTCGACCGGCTGCGCCGGACGAGCAAGGCCCTTCGCGGCGCGGAGCTGGTTTTGCCCCGGCAGCGGCAAATCCTCGACGCGCGGCATGCGCGGGGCCCGCACGACCGGCCGCTCGGGCTGAGGCGGAATGAAGGCTTCCGTCATTTCGTCCGCCGGGCGCATATCCTCCGGCAGGGGCTCGACGAAACGCGAGGCGGCCACGGCTTCCGGCATCGCCGCCGCAAGCGGCAACTCCGCCTCGACAGCATGGTGAGGTTGAGCCGCGGGCGCGAAAACGGGGGCCGGCTCCGCGACGGTGCTGCGCGCTTCCTGGCGCAGGCGTTCGGTCGCGACCGAGATGCGCTGCACGGCCGTCTGCGGCAGCATCGCCCCGGTCTCGGCGATGACATTGACGACCTGATCGATGCCGGTCGCCACCACCGAGACGCGCACCACCCCTTCGAGCGCTTGGTCGAAGGTCGCGCCGACGATGATGTTGGCCTCGTGGTCCACCTCCTCGCGGATCCGGGTCGCGGCCTCATCGACCTCGTAAAGCGTCATGTCGTTGCCGCCCGAGATAGAGATCAGGAGGCCGCGCGCCCCCTTCATCGAGGTTTCGTCGAGGAGGGGATTGGCGATCGCGGCTTCGGCGGCCTGCAGAGCGCGCTTGTCGCCGGAGGATTCGCCCGTCCCCATCATCGCCTTGCCCATCTCGCGCATGACGGCGCGCACATCGGCGAAGTCGAGATTGATGAGCCCTTCCTTCACCATCAGATCGGTGATGCAGGCGACGCCGGAATAGAGCACCTGGTCGGCCATGGCGAAGGCATCCGCGAAAGTCGTCTTCTCATTCGCCACGCGGAACAGGTTCTGGTTCGGAATGACGATCAGCGTGTCGACGCTCTGCTGCAGCTCGGCGATGCCCTGCTCGGCGACGCGCATGCGCCGCTGCCCCTCGAACTGGAAGGGCTTGGTCACCACGCCGACCGTGAGGATGCCCATCTCGCGCGCGACCTTGGCGACGATGGGCGCCGCGCCGGTGCCGGTGCCCCCGCCCATGCCGGCGGTGACGAAGGTCATATGCGCGCCGACGAGGTGATCGCGGATTTCCTCCATCACCTCCTCGGCGGCGGCGCGGCCGACCTCGGGATGGGAGCCGGCTCCGAGCCCTTGCGTCACCACGAGGCCCGCCTGGATCACGCGTTCGGCCTTGGACATCAGAAGCGCTTGCGCATCCGTGTTCATGACGACGAACTCGACCCCTTGGAGGCCGCTCTCGATCATGTTGTTGACCGCGTTGCCACCGGCGCCACCGACGCCGAACACGGTGATCCTGGGCTTCAGTTCCCGGATGTCCGGGGCTTTGAGATTGATCGTCATCGCCTTGGCCTCATCTTCTGCGCGTCCCGTCGGAACGCCTGTTCCAGTCTCTCTTCACGCTCCGGACCGTGCCCGCCGCGCCCTCAAAAGCTCTCCTTGATCCAGCGCCCGACACGGGCGAAGTAGCCGTCGCCGCCGGCGGCCAACATGCCGCTCTCCCCGCGCGGCTCGAAATGCTCGACATCGGCGATCTGCGGATAGATCAGAAGGCCGATGGCGGCGGCGAAAGCCGGGCCCTTCGCGGCCTCGGGCAACCCCTTGACGCCGAGCGGCCGGCCGATGCGGAGCTGCTTCGACAAAATGCGGCTTGCCGTATCGGCGAGGCCGGTGAGCTGGCTCGCCCCACCCGTGAGCACATAGCGGCGGCCCTCGGGCGCGATGCCGCATTTGCGCAACCGATCCCGCACGAGCTCCAGGATCTCCTCGACGCGCGGCTTGATGATGCGCACGAGCTGGGCGCGCGGAATATGGGCTTCTTCGGTCATCTCCTGGGATTCCACCGAAGGCACCGCGATCGTCTCGCGATCATCCGACGCCGTGGCGATGGTCGAGCCGTAAAGCGTCTTCAGCCGCTCAGCGGCCGAAAGCCTCGTCGAGAGGCCGCGCGCGACGTCGAGCGTCACATGATTGCCGCCGACCGCGACTCCATCGGCATGCACGAGCCGCCCGCCGGCGAAGACGCCGATGGTCGTGGTGCCGGCGCCGAGATCGACGACGACCGCGCCCATCTCCGCCTCATCGTCGACGAGGGTCGAGAGACCGCAGGCGAAAGGCGAGGCGACCACGCCCTCGACCTCGATATGGCAGCGTTCGACGGCGAGCATGAGATTGCGCACCGAGGTCACATCGGCGGAGACGACCGTCATGCCGACACCGAGCGTCTCGCCGACCATGCCGCGCGGATCGCGCACACCGTTCACGTCGTCGAGCGCAAAGCTCGTCGGCAAGGCATGCATCACGGCTCGACCGGGCCGTGACGCATTGGCGCTCGCTCGCGCCAAGGCGAGGCGCACGTCGGCATCGCTCACCGGACGCCCGCGCGTGTCGGCGCGCCCCTCGAGCGCTTCCGAGGAAAGGCGCCCGCCGGAGATGTTCACGATGCTCGATTTCACCTGCACCTTGGCCATGCGTTCGGCCGCGTGCACGGTCTGGCGGATGGTCTCCTCGGCGAGCTCGAGGTCGTTGATCACCCCCGCCTTCAACCCTTGCGAGCGCTGGTGGCCGATGCCGAGGATCTGGCCCATATGCGTGCGCCCGCGCAACGAGGCATTCGCCTCCATGGGATCGAGCCGCGCCACCATGCAAACGACCTTGTTCGTGCCGATGTCGAGCACGGAGACGACGGAGCTCTTTCGCGGCCCGACCGGCTTGACGCGCGGCGTGAGCCCGTGGCGCAGGCTCATCCCGGCTCTCCCTTGAAGGGCGGCAGGCGCTTCTTCATCTCCTCGTCGCGCTCGGCCGCGGCTTCCTCGGTGAGGCGGAAGACGACGCGGTCAGGCAGCCGAAGATCGACGAGGATGAGAGCCTTCTCGGTGAGCTTGTAATCGCGCATCAACCCGGCGAAGCGGGCAAGCGCCGCGGCGGGATCCGCTTCCGGGAGCTTCACCGTGAGACCGCTCCGGAGCTGCAGCTCCCAATGGCGCTGGCCGATCCAGTTTCCGGCCCGCACGAGCGGCTTGAGCGAGGGTTGCGTATCGAGAAGGGCGGCGAAATCCTTCACCTTCGCGTTCGCGCCCTCGCCGACCACGAGGGGCAAGTCGACATAACGCTCGTCGCGCAGAGCATCGATCGGCGTGCCGTCGGCGGCGACGAGCGAGACTTCGCCGTCCTTCTGCCAAAGCGCGAAAGGCTGCCGCTCGGTCACGGAGATGGTCAGCGCATGCGGATAGAGCTTGCGAACGCTCGCTTCCGCGATCATCGGGTTCGCCTTCAGCCGCTCGCGCAAGGCCTCGGCATCGGCGAAGAGAAGAGAGCTTTTGCCGTCGATGCCCGCGGCCGCGACGACCTCCGCCGGCGCGAGGCGCGACACGCCCGAAACCTCGACCGTCGTGATGCCGAGGCCCACGGCGCGCGCCAGGACTTCCTTGATCGAGCCGTTTTGCGCAAGAAAAGCGTCGAGCTCTCCGCCGCGCCAGGCGCCGAAACCGCCGACGCCGAGAAACAGGGCAGCGAGAAGCATGGTGCCGGCAAAGCGCGGAATGGGCATCGCCGCCGAGCCGCTTGCCGGCACGCCGCGGCGCGGCGCAGGCTTCGCCCTCGGACGCGCGAAAACTCCCGCCGCCGCACCGGCGAAGACGGGGCGCGGAACGGCGTAAGGGCTCGTGAAGGGATCCGCCAAGGCGCTCATCGATCGCAGGACGCGTCCTCCACCATCCACCTGACCAGCTCACCAAAGCTCATGCCCGCATGAGCCGCCATGTCCGGCACCAGGCTCGTCTGCGTCATGCCGGGTTGCGTGTTGACCTCGAGGCAGACGATGGCGCCCGATCCTCGAGGCGTGTCGTCGTAACGGAAGTCGGCACGGCTCACGCCCCGGCAGCCGAGTGCTTGATGCGCGGTTAACGCGAACTGTTGAATGTCTCGGTAAATATTCGGTTTAAGCTCGGCGGGAATCACATGGGTCGAGCCGCCTTCGGCGTATTTTGCGTCGTAATCGTAAAAGAGCCCGGTCGCCGGACGGATGTCGATGATGTCCATCGGCTTGTCGCCCATGACGCCGCAGGTGAGCTCGCGCCCGGCAACGAAGCTCTCGGCGAGCAGCCATTCGTCATGGGGCCAATCATCGCGCGCGATCTCCTGCGGGGGGTGCTCGCGGCCCTCGCGCACGATGACCACGCCGAAGGACGATCCTTCATTGGTGGGCTTGAGAACATAGGGCGGGGCAAGCACGTGCCGCTTCGCCGCCTCGAAGCGCGAGACGACCGTGCCGACCGCGACCGGCACGCCCGCCGCCGCCATCACGACCTTGGCCTTGACCTTGTTGATGGCGAGCGCCGAGGCGAGAACACCGGAGTGCGTGTAGGGGATGCGCAGTATCTCCAACAGGCCCTGGATCGTCCCATCCTCGCCGAAGCGCCCGTGGAGAGCGTTGAAGACCACGTCGGGCTTGAGCCGCGTGAGCCTCTCGGCGATGTCGCGCTGCACATCGATGCGCGTGACGCGATAGCCCTCGGCCTCGAGCGCATCGGCGCAAGCGTTGCCCGAATTGAGGCTGACGGGTCGCTCGACCGACCAGCCTCCCATGAGCACCGCGACATGCCGACCCATCGCACTTCCCGCCTTGAGGAGCCGAATCGCGGCGAGCCGCCGTTGCGATTCGATATTTAATCAATGGCGTGCGGTGTTTAATGGAGCGTTAACCATCCCCACCCAAAGGGGGCTTTTAAATTAGGGGCCGGCCGGAACTGACGCAAAAGGCGCTCGCGGGGGCCGCGATACGGGCGCCGCACCCGAGCGGCAAGCAGGCTCCCGTGTAGGACACCGAGCTTCGCCGCTTTGGTGTCCTGATCTCCGGTAAGGCAAACGCTCGCACCTACATCGTCCAGCGAGAGGTCAAGGGCCTAACCCGCCGCGTCACGCCCGGCGCCGTGAATGAGATCACGCTTGACGTGGCTCGCGAGCGCGCCGCCGAGACACTCGACCAGCTTCGGCGGGCCATCAACCCCAAGAAGAAGAGAGCCGCTGACTTGGCGCTGGGGCGGCGCTGGATGCTCTACCTCGCCGCCGGCACGAACCTGCGGCCCGCCTCGATCTGGCTCTACCGCTATGTTGTCAGCCACTACCTGAGCGCCTGGATGGACATGCCGTTGCGTGACATCGCAGTTGAGAAGGTCGAGAAGCGCCACCGTTCAATTGCCCGCGATGTGGGCAGGCGGGCAAGGGCCACTGCCAGGGGCAGTCGCAAAAGCTCCAGCCTTCGGTAGCCTCAACACTGGGAGCCTCGCCGCGCCTTTGAAACCCCGCTCGAACGCCGGCCCCAGTCAACGGTCCTCCCCAAAATACAAATGAACGACTGTCACCTGGGGAACAGGTGCCGGTATTTCACCTTGGTATATTGCGCATGCTGCTAAAACTGGATTGGAGGCGGCGATGCAGAAATTTCTCGCTCTTCTCGGCCTTCTAGCCTTGGCGCTGACGGGTGGCATCGCCACCGTATCCACCCTCATCAACCCGCCCTGAAACCCATCGTGGGAAAACAACAAAAGACAAAGGGAGAGATCGAAGAGATGATTTTCACAGCGCTGAAACCTCACCATTCGAACCTCGAGGGTGTTGTCATCAGGCGCACGAGGGCCGGTTGGATCTGCACCCTTGCATGGAAGGCTCCTCCCATCGAGCCTTGGATCCAGGCCACCCAACAGCTTGCCGATCTCCTCACCTGCTACACCATTATCGGTCCGGACAGCCCGTGAACCCGATCAGCACTGAATACTGCCTTCCGCCACATAGGAGATGGTCGGGCCGATCACGCAATTTTCTCGCCGGCCTCGGCGCCCCGATCTCCCTCAGGCGATGAGGGCGATGGGGCGGGCGTTTCGCCGCAACGGACCCCCAATTTCCGTTATTTTATCCTCAAGCCGAATAATGTGGGTTCGGCTGGGTTGCTCCATAACCAACTGATGCAGCGAGCGAAAATCGCCTCTTTGGTCCCATGTGCCGCCAGCCAAAAATAAATGGAGCGTTGATAAGAGGCGGCGCCCAGCGTGAGGCTCGGCGCAAGCGCGAAACCGCTGCCGGCCGAATTCATCACGTTCAGGTGATGCTCTATATAACT